>JAEZGD010000391.1 GCA_023417165.1 Planctomycetota bacterium | reverse complement strand
ACCGCATCGGCCAGCAGGGTGCAAGGAGGCAGCCTGACGCCCGAAACCGCCAGCAGTCACAAACTGAAACGTTCGGCTGCCACAAGGATGTAGCAGCACAAACGTCCAATCGCTCCCGGATCCGCGCCGTGTCCTTTGCCCCCCTGGGACCCTGTGCATCCGGGGGCTTTTTTATTTCTTGACGTCTTACAGGAAGAAGACGAACGTCACGACAATAAAAATCGGAATCAGGATCGCGCCCGAGTAGGCCATATAACCAAAGAAGCTGGGCATCTTCACGCCGTTTTCTTCAGCGATCGCTTTGACCATAAAATTCGGACCGTTGCCGATATAGGTGTTCGCGCCCATGAACACCGCGCCGCAGCTAATGGCCGCCAGGATGCGGTCCGAGCCGCTCTTGGTCAGGAATTCAGCCAGGTAGCTCCCTTCCAGCGGCACGCCTTCCATGCCTGCGGCGGTCGCCGCAAACGTCAGATAGGTCGGTGCGTTGTCGAGGAAGCTCGAGAGTGCGCCGGTCGCCCAAAAGAATTGCCAAGGCTCGGTCAGGCCCAGTTCAGGACCCTTGGCGTTCAAAATTTGCAGCGCGGGAATCATCGTGACGAAGATGCCTGCGAACAGCACCGCCACTTCCACAATAGGCGTGAAGGTAAAGCGATTACGCTCGCGAATTTCGCGACGCGTGGCCACGTACGAGATCGCCATGACCGCCAGCATCGCCAACTCTTGCATGCCGAATTGCACATCGCCCCAGGCCTTGCCGCCGGTGCCCCAACCGCTGCCGGCGGCATAGATGACCAGCACGACCAGGCCCAAGCACAGGAAGTTGTGCGCGCCTTGGAAGCCGAGCGGTTCGTGATGCGTCACTTCTTCGTACTGCGAGCCAGGGCGCTCGGCCTCTTCGCGATTGAACACCAGCGTGTCATAGACAAAGAAGATCGCCAGCAACGCGCCGTTCACCAACATCCAGGGCGCCCACAGGCGGAATGTCCATTCGAACGGCACGCCTTTGAGAAAGCCGAGAAACAGCGGCGGATCGCCGAGCGGCGTCAACAGACCGCCGCAGTTCGACACCACGAAGATAAAGAACACCACCACGTGCGCCTTGTTCACACGCGGCGCATTGGCACGCAATAGTGGGCGGACCAGCAATACGCTCGCGCCGGTCGTGCCGATGAAGCTGGCGATTAATGCGCCGATGGCGAGCACCAACGTGTTGATGGCTGGCGTGCCGGAGAGCGAGCCGCGCACATAGATGCCGCCGCTGATGACATACAGCGAAGCGAGCAGCATGATGAACGACACGTACTCGAGGCCGGCATGTTCGAGCTTCTCCAGTCCCACATGGCCAAAGGTCGCATACAAATAGATGGCCAGCGGCACCGCGAGAATCGCCGCGACAATCGCCTTGTTGTGATTGTGTTCCCACCAGTGCGGTGTGGCTAACGGCAAGATCGCAATGCACAGCAGCAGCAGAGCGAACGGCGCGACGGTCCAGTACGGCAGTTTCTCGCCAATGCTGACGTGGCCGCCCTCGGCATGATCGTCATGCTCGTGCGCATGATCATGGTCGTCTGCCTGTTCGACGGCTGGCGCTTCCGCGGCATGGCTCGCGGTTGGCAGCATGATAGAACCACCCCAGACCGCGATTATCAAAGCGGTCATCCACAACCACGGATTGAATCGACGCGCGAGCATTACGTGTTCCTGCCTCTGGAATATTCCTACGATATCGTTCTGTCCCTGCCGCATCGCCGAAGCCGCGGCCACAGTAGGGTAGCACATTCGTCAGCGCTTGCGATGCCGGGCGACCCCGCCGATCAGCGGGGCAGCCGCTGGCCGCTGGGATAGCCACTTGCGATCCGACCGGGCGGGGCCGAAGATACAGACCCCCTTCGTTTGATTAGGAGTCTGGTAGTGAATATTGCGGTTTTAGGTACAGGTAACGTCGGCGGCACGCTGGGCCGGCGCTGGGCGGAAGCAGGCCACCGGGTCTGCTTTGGATCGCGTGATCCGCACAGCGAAAAGGTGCAGCGCCTGCTGGCGACCGCGCCTGGGACGACCGCGAGTTCGCTGGCCGAAGCCGCCGCCGCGGGCGACTTGATCCTGCTGGCGACGCCTTGGCAAACGACGCATGCCACGCTGGCCGCGCTCGGCGACCTGACCGGCAAGGTGCTGATCGACTGCATCAATCCGCTCAACGAAACCTTCACCGGCCTGACGCATGGTCACACCACCTCGGCGGCCGAACTGGTCGCGTCGTGGGCGCCGCACGCGCATGTCGTCAAAGCGTTCAACACCGTCAGCGCCAAGGTGATGGACAATCCCGGCTTCGGCGAGTACCGCGCGACGCTGTTCTATTGCGGCGACGACACCAACGCCAAGCAGGCCGTGCATCAACTGGCGACCGACCTGGGCTTCGAAGCCGTGGACGCCGGACCGCTGGCAAACGCCCGCCATCTCGAACCGCTGGCGATGCTCTACATTCATCTGGCCGTGCGCGGCGGCTGGGGTTCGAACACTGCGTTCAAGATGCTGAAGCGCTAAACGCGTTTTACCCTTGTTTGTGCCTTCACTAGCCCGACGCGCCAGCGAGGGATGAGGTATGCAAGCAGCAATCGACGCCGCGAGTACTTTTCGAGGATGAAGCTCTAACGGAACCCACGGCGATGGTCGGGTTCCGTCGTCGCTCTTCCCTTGCTGGCGCTGCGGGCTAGTAAAGATGGCGCGCCCTATTGGCGGGCGTTGCGGGCTAAGAACGAGCAGCGAACGTTTCTGCGAGAGGGCTGCTGATGAATTCGCCTGCGTATCAACCGACGGAGCGTCGTCCGATTGCCAGTCGTAACACGGCCGTGGCCCCCCGGGCGGCGCGGGAGGTGGCGGCCGCGCGGATCTCGCCC
>JAEZGD010000335.1 GCA_023417165.1 Planctomycetota bacterium | reverse complement strand
TGCAAGCCTGGCGACGAATTCATCTGCGAAGCGGGCTGCCATATCTACAATTACGAGCAAGCCGCTTTCGCCCAGTTGGGCGGCGTAGTGGCGCGCACGGTTGAAGGGCAGGGGGGCGTGCTGTTGCCGGGGCAATTGGTCGGCCTGATTCGCCCCGAAAACGACCACATGGTCCGGACGCGGCTGGTGACGCTCGAAAATACGCACAATCGCGGCGCAGGGCGGATTCAGCCCTACGAACACGTCGCCGAAATCTGTTCCTGGGCGCACGAACATGGGCTGCGCACGCACTTGGACGGGGCGCGGCTGTTCAACGCGGTAGTCGCCACCAAGATCGCCGCCGACCGCTGGGCGAGACACTTCGATACGGTCAGCGTCTGTTTCAGTAAAGGTCTGGGAGCGCCGGTCGGCAGCGCGCTGGCGGGGCCGAAGGACATGATCAAAGAAGCCCGCCGCCATCGCAAACTGTTTGGCGGCGCGATGCGACAAGCAGGCATCATTGCGGCCGGCGCGCTGTATGCGCTCGAAAACAACATCGACCGCCTGGCGGACGATCATTTCAATGCGCAGATCCTCGGCGATGTGGTGCGCCAGATCGAAGGACTGACCCTGCTGCACGACCAGGTCGATACTAATATCGTCATCTTCCGCGTCGATCCAGAAATTGGTACCGCGCCGGAACTGGTGGCAAAACTGGCGGCGGAAGGCGTGTTAATGTTGGCGATCAGCCCGACACAAATTCGGGCCGTGACACATTTAGATGTGAGCGAACGCCAGGTGCGCGAAGCTGGCGAGGTTTTAGCTCGACTTGTTAGTGCCTCGACGATGAACTCTTGACGATGCAATACATTCAACGCCTCTTAGAGCATGTGATCGACGCCGCCGCCCGCGGCAACACCGACCTCTGCATTCATTTGGAATCGAAGTCCACACCAGACCGCTGGGTGCAACTGACCTTCGATTCAATCAATGCGACCTATCCCTATGCGGATGAGCCGCTGGCGAAAACGCGCGAGCTGGAACTGCCGCAATACCGCTCGTTGGAAGTCATGGAGTGGAAGCCCAACGTCTATGCGACGTTCGAACATGGCACCGACGAGCTCGAGCAAGTCGCCGCCTTTGTCGCCGAATACATGCAAAAAGTGCTCGGCGTCAATCCTGCTGAACCGGACGTGCGCGTCGAAGAGCAGCAGCTTTAAGACCGTCTGAGCTTCTTCAAGTGACGATGGTCTAACGACAAATTGACGGAGCAGGAGAGGGTATGGCTGCGCTGCGGTCGCTGACCTTTAAAGACTGGGATGATGTTGAGCGTGACCTGCAACAGTTGCTGCAAGGTTATGAACAACAGGGGAACTGGAACCTGGCTCAGATGGCGTTGCATCTGAATGATTGGCTCCGTTTTCCGATGGACGGCTTTCCCTCTTCGCCATGGTTCATGCGATTCCTGTTTGCGAGCCTGCGCGCGACGATGGGAAAGAAGCTCTTGCAGAAAACGCTGAAGCAAGGTTTCGCAGCAGGCAACCCGACACATCCTGCGACCGTCCATGCCCAGGCGGAAGCAGGCGATGCCGAAGCGGTGGCACGACTGCGGCAGACGATTGGCCGTTTTCGACAATTTACAGGGGAAATCCACCCTTCGCCGCTATTTGGAACCATGGATCACCGGACCGCGGAGCAACTGCAACTCCTCCACGCTGCCCACCATTTGCGGTTTCTCAAGCCGATCCCGGAAGATGCCGAGGCGAGGCCGGGACGATAAGGACGCATCTTACGATTGCGGAGCGAGGATCGCAGCAGGCGACGTGTCAGGCATGTGGAAGCTCGACACGATCAGTCGCTTCCATTGTAAATCGTGCTTGTGTCCGAAGTTGACCAGGTAACCCACCGGCGCTCTGGCAATGCGCAGGTAGTTCAATAACTGCGCTTCATGCTCCGAGAGTAACTCGGTCACCGCTTTCAACTCGACGACGATCGACTCGTAGACCACGAAATCAGGTCGTTAATGCGTGGTTAACTGCCGCTGCTTGTAAAAGACATCCAGTTCGCGATTCGACTGGAAAGGAATGCCACGCAGCTCTAACTCAATCGCCAGGCTTTGCTGATAAACCTCTTCGGCCAGTCCATAACCAAGCTGGTTATAGACCTCAAACGCCGCTCCCATGAAACGATAACCTTCGTCCTTCAGCATGACTCACTCCCAACTTGAAGGGAAGAGATATGACGCTGAAGCGAGATTAACGAAGGTAAGAAGGGAAGTCCACTTTAAGAAGAAGAAATGGGGAACACTGATCTTCGCTAATCGACACTAATCAGAGAGGAGATGTAGGGAGGGGAAGGCAAGGAAGAGGAACTTCGGCCCCATTTCATGCCTTTTTCTTCTCTCTCTTCTGTCTTCCTACCTCCTCTTCGTTCCATTAGCGAAGATTAGTGTTCCCCTTTCCTTCCTGCGTTCTTCGATTAGCTAATCCCGTTCAACTGTGTCGCGCGGTAGACGCGGTTGATGGCGATGACGTAGGCGGCGGTGCGCAGGGTGCATTTACGTTGCTGCGCTTCTTGCCAGACGCTTTCGAAGGCGAGGGTGAGTGTGTACTCGAGTTCCTGGCGGACGCGGTTGAGTCCCCATTTATAGTACTGCAGGTTCTGCACCCACTCGAAGTAACTGACCGTGACGCCGCCGGCATTGGCCAGGATATCGGGAACGATGATGACGTTACGCTTGTCGAGGATCGCGTCGGCTTGCGGCGTGATCGGCGCGTTGGCGGCTTCGAGGATGACGGGCGCTTTGATGGTATGCGCGTTCTCGGCGGTGATGACGCCGCCGAGCGCAGCGGGGATCAGCACGTCGCATTCCAGGGCTAAAAACTCGTTGTTGCTGACCTTTTGGGCTCCGTGAAAGCCTTCGAGCGAGCCTTTATGATCCATTGCATGCCGCAGCGCGTTTGCGATATTGATGCCTTCGGGATTGTAGTACGCGCCGCTGAGATCGCTGATGCCAATGATACTGCATTCGCTTTCAGCAAGAAACTTCGCTGCGTGCGAACCAACGTTGCCGAAGCCTTGAATCACGATGCGCGCGTGCGGCGCTTTGCGTCCCAGGCGACCGAGCAGCTTGTGCACCAGAATTCCGACGCCGCGGCCGGTGGCTTCTTCGCGTCCTTCGGCACCATAGAGCTCGACCGGTTTGCCGGTCACGACCGCAGGCGAAAAGCCATGGTACTTTTCGTACTGGTTCCGAATCCAAGCCATGACAACGTGATCGGTTCCCATGTCGGGCGCGGGAATGTCGCGATCGGGACCGATGACGTCATGAATCTGGTCGACGAAGGCGCGCGTCAGCCGTTCGAGTTCTTTCGTGCTGAGCTTCTTGGGCGTAACAGCAATGCCACCTTTCGCACCGCCGTAGGGAATATTGACGACAGCGGTCTTCCAGGTCATGAGCGCCGCGAGCGAGCGGACTTCGTCGAGATCGACGTCGGGGTGATAACGCAGGCCGCCTTTCATTGGGCCGCGCGCGTCGTCGTGCTGCACGCGATAGCCGATGAACGTCTCCAGGTCGCCGTTATCGCGCTCGATCGCCAGTTGCACTTGCACTTCGCGCTTGGGGGTCAGCAGCAACTTGCGCATGTTCGGCAACAGCCCCAATTCGTCGGCGGCATGGTCGAAATAAAGTTGCACCGCTTCAAAAGCTTTCACGCCAGCATCCCCTAGAGCGCGTCGTTGGTTCTCGTTTCAAACCCAGAATCTATATCGGCTTCTTGCATCATTCGGGTTACCGACCACGTGGCAAACCCCGCTTTGGGTGGCAACGCCCGGTGGCGGTCGCCACCCGCGCCAGGCGTGCAGCACGAGCAACCGTTATAATTGTTGGCCGTGGCGGCCGCGCGCGTCGGTCGGCCCAGGCGGGCTTTTTGTGTGGGAAGTGCTCTCGCTCCAGCGGGCGAGGCGGGACTTTTCGCTAAATCCTTTGCCGCGATGGTCTTGCGCGGTACACTTGAAGACTGGCAGGACCGCAATTCTCGCCTTTCTACAGCATGGAACCCTCGCGCGCCGCGCGTACTCGACGCGGACGCTTTGCTATGTCGCTTTCTACCGCAGATTTTTGGAAACTGATCGTCGACAGTCGGCTGCTTTCGGCCGAACAGTGTCAGCAACTGCAAGGCGAGTTCGCTCAGGTCAAAGGAGCGTCGTCGGCCAGCGTGCAAGGGCTCGCCAAGTGGCTGATTTCGCGCCAGGCTCTCAGCCGCTATCAAGCGGCGGTGCTGTTGGCCGGTCGCCCTGGTCCGTTCTATTACGGCGACTATCGCGTCTATGAACGCATCGATCAGGGGCCGCACGTCGGGCAGTTTCGCGCGGTGCATGCGCCGTCGGGGCATCCGGTGCGCTTGCGGTTTCTGGCCGGCAGTGTGCTGAAAGACGAACGCCAATGGGCTGCGGTCGCCGCTTGCGTACAACGCCAGTCAGGCGTGGTTTATCCGCTGCTGGAACGTTATTTCGAACCGGTTGATTTGCAGTCGTTTCGCTTTGTTGCCGTTGAAGACGTGCGCGGCGAAACACTCGATCAACTGATGGCCAAGCACGGCCGCTTGCCGTTTGCCGAAGCCGCGCGCGTGATTCGATTGGTGTCGTTTGCGCTGTCATACTTGCATCAGCTGGGCATCGTGCATGGCGATATCCGCCCGACGCAGATCCTGTACGAGCCCGGCGGCAACGTCAAACTGCTCGTTGATCCGACCCAACTCCCTGCGCCGCTGAATCTGGCGCAGACCGATCCGAATAGTCTCGAAGTTGCGAAGGCCGATTATCTCGCTCCTGAGTTCCTACAGCCGAACAAGCTGCCTGACGCCGCGACCGACATCTACGCGCTCGGCTGCACGTTCTATCAATTGCTCACGGGGCAACCGCCGTTTCCTGGCGGCTTGCCGGCCCAAAAACTGCCGCGGCATGCAGCGGAGCCGATTCAGCCGCTCGAGCCGTATGGCGTGCCTGCGCCGCTCGCGCAGTTGATCGCCTACATGATGGCGAAGAATCCGGCGGTGCGTCCGCAGCAAGCCGCCGTCGTCGCCGAGCATTTGGTGCCGTACATCGATCCTGCGAAGCTGCAACTGCCGGCGCAAGCGCCGCTGGCCACCTTGACGGCCTACGAATCGTGGATCCGTCAGAAACAAGCGGTGCTGGTCAGTGCCGAACAGTATCAAGCTGCCGCCCCGAGCGGACCGGTGATCGCGGTGGCCGAGAGCGCGCCGGCGATTGGCTCCACGTCGGTTTCGCCGAGTTCGCGGCTGAAAAAAGGCAAGCGCGGCCGCAAGCAGTGGTTGCCGATGGCGGTTGGTGGCGGAGTCGCGGCGCTGGTGCTGGGTGTGGTGG
>JAEZGD010000295.1 GCA_023417165.1 Planctomycetota bacterium | reverse complement strand
CCTGATAGACGATTTGCTTGCCGTCGGGCGAGAAATAGCCTTCGCCCGCTTTGACCATGCCGCTCGTTACCTGGCGAATGTTCGTCAGGTATTGACCTTCGATGGACTTGGTTGCCTCTTGCGCTGCTAGTGGCGCAGCGAGCAATAGGATCAGTGAGCAAATCAGGGGCGAGCGATAGGTCACGGCGAGGCTCCTCTGTCGAGTGTGGGCAGGTCGACTAGGCGGTCGATGCGCAACGATTATACTCTGACGGACGTTCCTCTGTAGGATGGATTCGCCGCTGAGCAATCCGCCTGCTTTTTGTCCTATTCTCGGCCAGCGATGCCACTCTACCTAGCATGAAGATCTATACGAAGACAGGCGACGACGGCGCGACGGGACTATTCGCAGGACCACGCGTGTCGAAGGATGATGCGCGCATCGAGGCCTACGGCGCCGTCGACGAGCTGAATGCCTTGCTGGGGCTAGTGCGGGCTGAAGGCCCCACCGCGCCCATTAACTCGGTCCTGGGACGCGTGCAGCACGAGCTATTCGCGGTCGGAGCAGAGTTGGCTACGCCCGATCCCGACAAACACGGCATGCGCCTGATTGGCCCAGATCATATCGCGGCATTGGAAGCGGCGATCGATCATCATGAGGCTTACCTCGCGCCGCTCAGCCAGTTTGTGCTGCCAGGCGGGACGAAAGTAGCGTCGCTCTTGCACGTTGCCCGGTGCGTCTGCCGCCGGGCGGAGCGGCGATTGGTAACGCTGGCTAATCAGGAGCCAGAGCGGTCGTTCAATACGACGGTGATCTATCTCAATCGCCTGAGCGACTTGCTGTTTGTCCTCGCCCGCATTGCCAATGCGATTGCGGGCGTGCCAGACGTTCCCTGGGCGAAGCCCCAGTAGCAGCGATTACTAACGCAGCTTCTTTTCGATTTCGCTCACCACGTCGTCCACCTTCACACGCCATTGTTCGAGCGAGTCGCGGTCACGCACCGTCACGGTCTGGTCCGTTAAAGTCTGGCCATCGACGGTGATGCAGTAAGGCGTACCGACTTCGTCCTGTCGGCGATAACGACGGCCGACGGCGCCGCTTTCGTCATAGAAGCAGGTAATACCTTGCTGCTTAAAGGCGCGATAGATGTCTTGGGCGACCTCGGGCATGCCATCTTTCTTGACGAGCGGAAACACGGCGGCTTTCAGTGGCGCGAGTCGGGGATGAAACTTCATCACCGCGCGCGATTGCATCTTGCCGTTCTCGTCCGGTGCCTCGTCCTCTTGATAGGCTTCGCACAAAAAGGCAAGCGTGCAGCGATCGGCGCCAGCAGAAGGTTCCACCACGTGCGGAATGAACTTCTCGTTGGTCACGGGATCGCGATACGTCATATCCTTGCCGCTGCCGCGATGCTTCGGCTTGCCGTCGGGGCCGAGTTCGACTTCTAGCTTGCCATCCCGCGCCACCAACTTGCCTTCCATGTGGCTGCGCAGATCGAAATCACCGCGATGCGCGATGCCTTCGAGTTCACCATATTCGCCTTGTGGCAAGAACGGAAACGCGTATTCGATATCGGCGGTGCCGGTCGAATAGTGGCTTAGTTCGTCGGCATGATGCTCGCGCAATTGTAAGCGTTCGCTGGACAAGCCCAGATCGGTGTACCACTTCATACGGCGATCGCGCCAATACTGGTACCATTGCCGCGACGAGTTGGGATGGCAGAAGAACTCGATCTCCATCTGCTCAAACTCGCGCGAGCGAAACGTAAAGTTGCGCGGCGTAATTTCGTTGCGAAAGCTTTTGCCGACCTGCGCGATGCCAAACGGTACGCGGACGCGCGTGCTGTCGCAGACATTCTTGAAGTTGACGAAGATGCCTTGCGCCGTTTCCGGGCGCAGATAGGCAGCGCCTTCTTCGCCGCTGAGCGCGCCGACAAAGGTCTTGAACATCAAATTGAATTCGCGAGGTTCCGTCAGCGTACCGAGCGTTTTGGCATCGGGACCCAAAACTTGCGACAGGTCTTTCACGGCGGGCAACGCCAGATAGCCGGCGTCCCACTTTAGTTCTTCTGCGTTCTTGCTGCGCAGGTTAAAGAACTTGAGCGCGGCGCTTTGCGTCTCGGCGTCTTCATGATCGGCCTCGGCCATCGTAGTAACGAAGATGCGCTTGCCTTGGTATTCGACCCAACGGCCGCGCACCTGATCGTGACGATAGCGTTTCTTCGACTCACGGCAGTCGACCATGTAATCGCAGAACAAATCGTAGTGACCGCTGACTTTCCACACCTGCGGGTGCATGATGATCGTACAGTCGAGGCCGGTCATCTCGTACGCTTCCGGAGCGCCCGCCGGAGCGGCCAAGTCGTCGTGGCCGGTGACCATATCGCGCCACCACGCTTCCTTGACATTGCGTTTCAGTTCGACTCCGAGCGGGCCGTAGTCCCAGAAACCGTTAAGACCGCCATAGATTTCGCTCGACTGAAAGAGAAAACCGCGGCGCTTGCAGAGCGAAACCAGCTTGTCCATGTCCATGGCGAAAGACTTTGCACAAAAACGAAAGCGGGATGTAAACCCATTACTCTAATGGGTTTGCGAAAAAATGCCACCGGGCAATGGCAAGACCCATCCGGTAGCTGGCAGGTTCGCCAGCGGCGCAACTGCCGCACTCGGCACGACTTAACGACGCGTGAAGGGATTGGTAAACGGCAGATCGTCGCGTCGGCCCGGGCCAGGCAACTTAATGCGCCCCGCCACTTGGCGGCGCAGACCTTCGATTTCGAGCGCGCCGGCCGCGATCTTGTCGGTGACCTTCTGTTGCTCGGTGGCGAGCAATTGACCGAGCTTGGCTTGTTCGGCCGCCAGGTAGTTGTCGAGCGTCGCAGTCAATTCGACGCAACGCACATCCAGTTCGGCTTGCAGCGCTTCGTGCAAACTGATGGCCAACTGCGGGCCGAGGTTCGATTGCAGTTCCCAGTGCGGCTTGTCTAGCGTTCCGGCGAGTTTGACTTCCGCCTGCAGCGTTTGCACATGGCTGGTCGCGGCTTGCACGCGGGTGCTAAGCCGCTCACCTAACTTGGGCGAAAGCTGCGTCGCGATCTGTACGTTGGATTGTTGCACCAGCATCCGCCCTGTGAGCTTCTCGCCTTCCAGATTCAACTCGGCCCAAAGCTGTACTTTGCCAGGCGCGATGGCAACGGCCAGTTGCTCGGGATTGCCGAGCGTGCGCTGCGGCTGATTCAGCGCAGGCAGGCTCAGGACGATGCGATCACGCGCCACATTGGTGGTCCGGTCTAAGGTGGCATGGATGGTCAGCGGCTGGTCGCCGAGCGTTTCAGCACGAATCTGCATGGGCTTACCAGTAAGCGCTGGTTCGGTTGTCAGATTCCAGATCTCACCACGCCAGGCGACGGCTTGAGTGCCATTTTGAATCGTGCCGTCCAGGCGCAGCTTATTCACGATGGCGCGGGGCAGCGGCTTCAAGCCGGGAAAGACAATGTCTTCGCCATGGCTGCGTTCGGCTTCGGGCAGTTCTAAATCGCTCGGCCAGTAACGACGCGCGAGCTTAATCCAGCCAATCATCTCGCGCGTTTGCTCGGTCAATTCTTCGCCAAGCAGATACTCCGAGAGCGCTTGCGGATCGAGCGGGCGCAGCGATAGCTTGCGACGGATGGCGTCGTGATCATGTTGCTGCGCGATGGCAATGGCATCGCGATCACGCAGGGCTTGCTCAGTGATGCGATCCATTTCTTTGCCGAGCGCCAGCACTTCTTGCTTCAAACGTTCCACTTCGGCGACTCGCTCGGGAAACGACGTGGCGATGCCGGGGCGATTGTCGTCGAGTCCTTCGATTTCGGCCTGAATCTGCACCACACGTTCAGCGAACTGCGCGGCGCGCGCCTCCAGCTTGCGGTACTCTTCGGGCCAGCGAGCCGCGAGTTGGCGAGAAAGCTGAATCGAAATCAGCTCTTCTTGCAGGTCTTGTGCGATGATGCGCGTGAACTGACGCAGCGCGGAATTGCTCAGCCCCTTAAGCGTCGTGTCGAGTTCATCTGGTAGGCCCACGCCTGGCAGTGGCGCCAGTTCGACCTTGCCGGACTTGCTGCGCGGGGTGTTGAAACGCACGCCGCTCAGGCG
>JAEZGD010000173.1 GCA_023417165.1 Planctomycetota bacterium | reverse complement strand
TTGCCGGGACGCTCAAGGAGAACATCCCACGCAACGAGTTCCTCTGCACCAAGCAGCAGTACGAAGACTTCGAGTTGCGACTGGAAGTGAAATTGGTCCCCGCCGCAGGCAATGCTGGGATTCAGTTTCGCACCAAGCGGATTCCCAACCATCACGAAGTGAGCGGCTACCAGGCGGATGTGGGGCAGGGCTGGTGGGGCAAGTTGTACGACGAGTCACGCCGCAACAAGATCCTCGCCGGCGAGGACAAACTAGGCGACAAGCTGAAGAAAGAAGATTGGAACGAGTACGTCATTCGCGCCGAGGGCAAGCGGATTCAACTGTGGGTTAACGGCCAACAAACGGTCGACTACACCGAGAAGGACGACAACATCGACAGCAAAGGCGTGATCGCCGTGCAGATTCACAGCGGCGGCCCGTGCGAAGCCAGCTATCGCAACATCCGGATCAAAGAGCTGAAGAAAGAGTAGTGACGCTGGCCTACTGATTAATCTCGTTCGAGCTGATGAATTCGGCGATCAGTAGCGGGCCTTGCCCTTCGAGGAAGGCTTCGTCGGCGGTGGGCACGCGGACCTTCATGAAGGTGTACTCGCCCACCTGCATCGTATGCCCGGCGGCGAAGTGAGCGTTGCTGTCGCAAAGATACGTCAAGATATTGCCAAAGATCTCCGCGATCTCGCCGATATCGTCGTTCGCATCGATTTGCGCCGCCAGGTCGGGCTTGTCGAGGGCATGGGCGCCAACGGTGCGGGCCCAAACGCCTGAGCCGTTCTCGGCCTCTAACGTTCCCCACGAGCAGATGAACGCCAGGATCGGCAGCGCTCGCAAGATGTCGAGATCCATCGAGGGATCGGCAAATACTTGTCCTGGCAAAAGCGTAACAGCGCTGGGATTCACGACGCCGATCGCGCCGCAACGGCACAGCGCTCCCGCAACGGCGCATAGCGCCACAAATTGTTCGTGTGCCGATTCTTCCTTGCCGGCATAGTACAGGATCACATGCCCGCGCGCAGCGGCCAGTTTCTTCTTACGGGCGTCGTCGAACCGTGCATTCTGCAAGCACGGTTCCAACTCCTGCTGTGGATAAGGAGCGTCGAAGCCGACCAGTTGGACCACATGCTTGCCCCAACCGGCCAGGCCAAACACGATTCCCTTCTGCATCATTTCGGGATCGGCTTCAAAGCGCGCCCGCTTCATGGTGCTGTCGTACGTCTGTAGCGCGCCGGTGACCTTGGCGGGGTTGAGGGTCGGCGGGCCTTCAAAAAGCACGATGATCGCCCGGGGACTTTCGGTGCTCGTCGCCACCAGCGGCGAGGCGTCCTCTTGATTCTTGCGGCCAAAGAAACGCTCGAAGAGGCTCATCGCAGGTTCCTCAGGATGTCGTGGCGAATAGCGGCAATGTACTACTACCGCGAAGCAGAAACAACAAACCACCTCTATTCGCACTGGCTGCCGGAATCTAGATTCTTCGACATGGGAAAGAAATCATCCAAACAGAAGCCCATGCTTCCGGGCTTTGACGACCCGACGACCAACGATTCCAAAACGCCTTCGGTCGAGGCTGCGCCCGCGGTGCCAGTTAGCAAAGCGGTGACGCCTGCGCGGGATGTGCCGCTGGTTTATGCCATCGATGCGCATTCGCTGATCTACCAGGTGTTTCATGCGCTGCCGGAGATGTCGGGCCCGAACGGCCAACCGGTGGGCGCGATCCACGGCTTCATTCGCGATATCGCCGATATCCTCGAAAAGCAAAAGCCTGACTATCTATTCTGCGCGTTTGATTTCTCAGGCGATACGTTCCGCCACGATCTGTTCACCGATTACAAGGCGCATCGGGACGAGATGCCTTTGGATCTGCAATTGCAGATTCCCAACATTCGTCGCATGTTGGCGGCGATGAATGTGCCGGTGTTGGAACTCGATCAATTTGAAGCCGACGACATTCTGGCGACGCTGGCGCGCGAGTGCGACGAGCGGGGTTGGAACTTGCTTGTCGTCTCGAGCGACAAGGACTGCCGACAGTTCATCTCCGAGCATGTGAAGCTCTACAACATTCGCAAGCAAGAGATCTACGACGCCAAGCGATTAGAAGAAGAGTGGGGCATCAAGCCAGAGCAGGTGGTCGACTTTCAGGCGCTGGTCGGCGACTCGGTCGATAATGTTCCTGGCGTGCCGCTGATTGGGCCGAAGATCGCCAAAGAACTGCTCACCAAGTACGGCACGCTCGAAGAAGTGCTCGCCCATGCGCATGAGGTCTCAGGGACCAAGCGGCGCGAGAACCTGATGAACTTCAAGGATCAGGCGTATCTCAGCCGCGACTTGGCGCGGCTCGATCGCAACACGCCGATCGAGATCGACTGGGACGCCGGGCGAGTCGGCGGCGTGAATCGGCAAGCGGTGGCGGAACTGGCGCAGGAGTTTGGCTTTCGCCGCCTGGGCGATGTGCTGGCGAACATGACAGTGGCCGATGCGCCGGCGCTGTGGCAAACGAACTATCAGACCGTGGCGACCGTCGAGGCGCTCGAGGAATTAGTCCACAAGCTGTCTCAGCAAACGTGGATTTCGATCGATACGGAAACCACCTCGCAGTTCCCACGCTTGGCCACGCTGGTGGGCTATTCGCTGTCGTGGAACGCGGGCGAGGCGTACTACATTCCCGTAAAAGCGCCGCCTGGCGAGCCGCAACTCGATCCCGCGCTGGTGCGCGATCAATTGCGCCCGGTGTTGGAAAATCCAGCGATTCTAAAGCTGGGCCAGAACCTGAAATACGACATCATTGTGCTGCGCAATGAAGGCATTCACGTGCGCGGCGTGGCATTCGATACGATGGTCGCCGACTATTTGCTGGAGCCTGGCGAGCGTAATCACAATCTTGACGACCTGGCGAAGAAGTTCCTCAACCACAAGAACATCTCCATCGAAGCGCTGATTGGCAGCGGCAAAAGCCAACGCACGATGGATCAAGTGGCGGTCTCACTGGTTACTGACTATGCGGCCGAAGATGCCGATGTGGCGCTGCGACTGAAGGAGATTCTCGAGCGCCGCCTGGGCGACGAAGGGTTGATGCCGCTTTTTAACGATCTGGAGATGCCGCTGGTCGATATCTTGGCTGACATGGAGTACATCGGCATCAAGATCGACGTGCCGCGGCTGCAATCGCTCAGCGAGCAGTTCGCCGGGCAGATCGCTACGCTCGAGCGCGAGATCTACGCCATCGCCGGTCAGGAGTTCAACATCGACTCGCGCCAGCAACTGGCCAAGATCTTGTTTGAAGAGCGCGGGCTGCCGATCGGCAAGCGAACGCGCACTGGGCCGAGCACCGATGTTGACGTGCTGGAAGAGCTTTCGAAGCTCGATCCGCTGCCGGCAAAGATTATTGAGTATCGCCAGTTCGCGAAGCTGAAGAGTACTTATGTCGACGCGCTGCCGGCGCTCGTGCATCCGGTCACGCAGCGCGTGCACACGTCGTTCAAGCAAGACGTTGCGGCGACGGGGCGGCTGAGTTCGAAAGATCCGAACCTGCAAAACATTCCGATCCGCACCGAGACGGGGCGGCTGATTCGCTCGGCGTTTATTCCCGGTCATGAAGGCTGGCAACTGCTGACGGCCGACTACTCGCAGATCGAGTTGCGGGTGCTCGCGCATTTTTCGGGCGACGAAACGTTGCAGCGCGCCTTTCAGGAAGGGCAAGACATTCACACCCTGGTCGCCAGCCAGGTGTATGGTGTGCCGCTCGACCAGGTGACGAGCGATCAACGCCGCAGCGCCAAGGCGATTAACTTCGGCGTGATCTATGGGCAAAGCTCGTTTGGCCTGGCGAATTCGCTCGATATCGAGAAGGCCGATGCCGCCGAGTTTATCGACGCGTACTTTACGCGTTATCCTGGCGTGGATGCCTTCTTTGAGCGGGTGCTCGCCGATGCTCGGCGCGAAGGCTATGTCTCGACGATCAGCGGGCGGCGGCGACCCGTGAGCGGCATTCGCTCGCAGGAAGCACGTGGCGACAAGCGCCAGCGGAACCTGCCGGAGCGCATCGCCATTAACACGGTCATCCAAGGCTCGGCCGCCGACCTGATCAAGCAAGCGATGTTGCGAGTGCATGCGCGGTTGCAACGCGAAGGATTGCAAGCCAAGTTGCTGCTGCAAATCCACGACGAACTAGTCTTTGAAGCCCCTTCGACGGAGTTGGCTCAACTAGCAGCGCTCGCGGTTGAGGAGATGAGCGGAGCAGGGGAGGGGCTGTCGGTGGCGCTGGGAGTTGATGTGAAAACCGGCGACAACTGGGCTCAGTGCGAACCCTTTGCTTGACCGCCGAAAGGGTGTCGCGAGCTACCAGCTTTGGAGGGACAAAGGTCCGCCTGGACTCGTCTCCTTCGATGCGCTGGTTAGCAATTGTTTCGTTGAAAAGGACATTTTCCCAGGCGGCGACTTGTCTTTCGAAAAGGCAAGGGAACAATGGTGTACCTAAAGTCGCATATAGCGGCGTTTATGGCGGACAGTTCAACTTTTCATGGGAAAGCGTCTGGAACAACGTTGGCTGGCGTCGTAGAATATGGGCGCTGGCTCGGGATGGAACCGCAGTGACTCGCTTGCCTCGGATGGTATCCCCAACCGTCAGTCGCCACTCGGCACCTACCGCGATCAAGACCAAGGCGATGCTCGACCGAACCCGGAACTTCGGCCGCAGCCTGTGGGTTCAGATTCATGGCAAGACTTGCCTGGTTTGAACGAATGATTGAGGGCTACTCCGCTCGTTAGCACACGTCACTCGCCGAGACGCCAATAACCGTCTCGCCTTAACACCATGTTGGTCTTAGGTATTGTGGGTGGCGTGGCCAGTGGCAAAAGCCTTGTTTCCTCAGCGCTTGGTCGTTTGGGAGCAGAGGTCATTGATGCCGACAGACTGGGACATGAAGTACTGCTGGAACCTGAAGTTATTGCCGCCGCGCACCAGCGCTGGGGCGATGAAGTGCTTTTGCCCGACGGACAACTCAACCGTCGCGCGATCGCGCAGCGGGTCTTTGGCGACTCGCCCCAGGCCAAGCAAGAGCGAACGATTCTTGAAGCATGGACCCATCCCCGCATCGGCGCGAAAGCGCGCGAGCGGATTAGCGAATTAGCAACCCGTGGCGATACCGACGTTGTCGTGCTCGATGCGGCCTTGTTGCTAGAAGCCGGATGGAACGAATACTGTGATCGAATTTTATACGTGGATGTGCCGCGTGAAGTTCGCGAGCAAAGGGCGCGCAATCGTGGTTGGTCAATCGCCGAGCTTGATGCTCGCGAAGCGGCCCAATTGCCCCTCAGCCAAAAACGCGCGGCTGCCGATATTGTGATTGATAACTCGGGTTCGCCCAAAAATACCGTGAAACAAATTGAAGCGGTATGGCATTCGCTTCTGGCCGAAGCCTAAGCATCTGCCCACCGCAGTCACCACCCCCAACTGCACCAAGCGGCGTTGTAGATAGCAACGCCCGGTGTTGAGAAGCTTTTCCTCCTCTCCGCTAGCACGAACGGAACAGGCTCGGTGCAAAACGCTCTTGGTTTTGCGTCGAGTTGACATTCGGCTCATCCAACAATCCCCCATACACACCCGCCGCCGCAGCCATTCGTGCTGTTGGCATTTGGCATCCTTGTCTGGAGCTTGCCTGCCATGGCTAAACGATTTCACCGTCCTGCTGACGATCGTTCGCGCTCGCCCCGACCGCAGTCGGGCGATGCCCGCACCGAACGCCGTTACGATGTGGACGACGACCCACGCGACTATCACGATCGCGGGTATCACAAGCCGGACGAAAACGGCTATTCCGACTACGACGATCATGAGCCGCTCTCGCTGGCCGAAGAAATTGCGTCCGAAGTCGATCGCGGCGTCAAGCTGCCCAATGGCGACGGCGCGCCGGCCAATGGCGACAAGTACGAGAAGCTCAAGCAAGGCGAGATCCACATCGCCGAGCTGCAAAAGATGAGCATGCAACAGCTCATCGAAGAGGCGCGCGGCGAAAACGTCAAAGACACCGCCGGCATGAAGAAGCAGGATTTGATTTTCAATATCCTGAAAGAACGCGTCAAAATGAACGGGCTGATGTACGGCGAAGGTACGCTGGAAATCCTGCCCGACGGCTTCGGCTTTTTGCGCAGCCCCGACTATCACTATCTGTCTTGCCCTGACGACATCTACGTCAGCCCCAGCCAGATTCGCCGCTTTGGTTTGAAGACCGGTTCGACGGTCTCGGGCCAAATTCGTCCGCCGAAAGAGAACGAGCGCTACTTTGCCCTGCTGCGCGTCGAAGCGATCAATTATCAAGACCCGAACTTGATGTCGCAGAAGGTGCACTTCGACAACCTGACGCCGCTGCATCCCGATGCGCGCATCGTCATGGAAGCCGATCCCGAGCAAATCTCGACGCGCGTCGTCGACATGCTGACTCCCATCGGTTTCGGTCAGCGTGGTCTGATCGTCAGCCCGCCGCGCGCTGGCAAGACGATCTTGATGCAGAACATGGCCAAGAGCGTGCTGAAGAACTATCCCGATGCGTACGTCATCATGCTGCTGATTGACGAACGTCCGGAAGAAGTCACCGACATGGAGCGCGAGGTCAAAGGCAAGAACTGCGAAGTCATCAGCAGCACCTTCGACGAACCGCCGGCGCGCCACATTCAAGTGTCGCAAATGGTGATCGAGAAGGCCAAGCGGATGGTCGAGTTCGGCGTTGATGTCGTGATCTTCCTCGACAGCATCACGCGTCTGGCGCGCGCATGGAACAGCGAATGCCCGCAGTCGGGCAAGATCCTGTCGGGCGGTTTGGATGCGAACGCGCTGCAGCAGCCCAAGCGGTTCTTTGGCTCGGCGCGCAAGGTCGAAGAAGGCGGCTCGCTGACGATCATCGCCACGGCGTTGGTCGATACCGGCAGCAAGATGGACGAAGTGATCTTTGAAGAATTCAAAGGCACCGGCAACATGGAGATCGTCCTGGATCGCCGCCTGGTCGATCGGCGGATCTATCCAGCCATCGACATCAACAAAAGCGGCACCCGCAAGGAAGAGATGCTCATGGACCCGGAGGAATACCGCCGGATCTGCGTGCTGCGTCGCGTGTTGCATGACATGAACGCTCCGGACGCAATGGAACTGTTGGTTGGTCGGCTGCAAAAGACCAAGACCAACGCCGAGTTCCTAATGAGCATGAACATGAAGTAACGCACCAGTTAATGCGTTGCTTCAGGACATTTGAGCGCTCGCGTCTTGGATCAGTTGCAGCAATTGCTGGCTGTTGATCGGCTTCACCAAATGATGGTCGAAGCCGGCTTCCTGCGAGCGCCGCCGATCGTCCGGCTGGCCATAGCCACTGACCGCAACGAGCAACGTGTTCTTGAGGTCTTCGTCGCTGCGCAACCGCTGGGCCAAGGTATAGCCATCAATGCCTGGCAGGCCGATATCCAGCAAAGCCACTTCTGGCTGAAAGCTTTGTGCAACCCTGGCGCCGCTTAAGCCATCGTAAGCGACGGCCGTTTCGTAGCCGGCTTGTCGTAAAAGTATGGCCAAAGTGGAGGCCGAGTCGCGATTGTCGTCGACGATTAGCACGCGCCGACTGGAGTGACAGTCTGTCTGGCTTATGTGATCGGGCGATTCCTGAGAGGGCGGTGCGACGAGCGGCAAATGAACGATGAACTTGCTCCCTTGTCCCACGCCTGCGCTTTCGGCGCTGACCGATCCGCCATGCATCTGCACCAGACGTTGCACGACGGTGAGCCCGATGCCTAAGCCGCCTTCCGAGCGATCGAGCGAATGCCGCACCTGCGTGAACATGTCAAAGATCTTGGCCAGCATGTGCGGCTCGATGCCGAGGCCATCGTCACGCACGGCCAAGCGCAGGCAATCGCCCTCGCGGCAATAGCTAAGCCAGACATGCCCGCCGGACGGCGTGTATTTGGCGGCGTTATTCAGCAAGTTGACGACGACCTGTTCGATGCGCGCAGGATCGGCTTCGATCCATAGCGATTCGCTCGTCGGTGGGCCAGTGACAATGACCTCATGCCCCGCGGCGTTCATCATCGGCCGCGCCACTTCCAGCGCGCGTTCCACGACGTCGCTCACCTGAATAATGGTTTTCTTCAGTTCGATCTTGCCGCGGGTGACGCGCGAAACGTCGAGCAAGTCGTCGATCAGACGATTCAGCTGGGTCACCTGGCGATCGAGCACCTGCAACATCCACTGCTGTTCTTGATCGTTCAGGTTGCCTTGGCCCAGCAAGGTGGTGGCCGTGCGGACAGCGGCCAAGGGATTGCGCAGCTCGTGCGCAAGCATGGCCAGGAACTCGTCTTTGCGGCGATCGGCGTCGCGCAAGGCTTCTTCAACGCGGTCGCGATCCGCCAAATGGTCGCGCAGCGCATATTGCCGCCGTCGATCGCGCACGGCGGCTTTCAGATTGCTAACTAAACCGGCGATTTGCACTGGGCGTGGCACCAGCGTCATGCGGCCGAAATTCTTCAGTTCGTCGAACGGCGTCCGCAGGTCAAGCCCGCTGCGCGTGAGCACCACCAGCGGAAAATCCGACCAGGCGGGTTGCTTCTGCAGCCACCCGCTAACGCACTGCTCACGATCGTTCGCGAGCGCCTCTTCGGTCAGTAATGCCGCGCCTGCGCCCGCTTCGGCTGCTTCACACAGTTCCGAGAGCGTTTTAACGATCAGCGGTATTAAGCCAGCATCACGAAGAATCGCAGCCGTGGTCTGGGCGTCCCGATGGGTAGGGACC
>JAEZGD010000170.1 GCA_023417165.1 Planctomycetota bacterium | reverse complement strand
CGCTGGCGCTGGTCGCCAGTCGCATGCATGCATTTGGTCCTGAAGACTTCGCACGCTTTCATCCGGCCGGCAGTCTCGGACGCCAACTCGCCAAGGTCGAGGACGTAATGCGTCCGCTCGACGAATGTCGCGTCGCCGCGGAAGACGTCAGCGTGCGCGACGTGTTCGTGCATCAGTGCCGTCCCGGTCGTCGCACCGGCGCGATCATGATCACCAACGAGCTGGGCGAATTGACAGGCATCTTCACCGACAGCGATCTCGCTCGACTGCTGGAACGCAAACGCGACAGCGCTATCGATGGCCCCATCGGCGCGGTCATGACTCGCCAGCCGCAATGCGTTAGTCTCGGCTCCTCGCTCTCGGCCGCGCTCGAAATCCTCTCGGCGCGCAAGATCAGCGAACTGCCGGTGATTGACCGCGCTGGTCGTCCCGCCGGTATGATGGATATCACCGATGTTGTCAGCATTCTGCCGAAAGAAACCTAACAAATTCCTGCGAGTTGCGGCCCGCGCGCCATGCCCCCGAACGCAAAGCACACCACGTCCATGAAACTGGCTGATCGAATCCAAAAAATTGAGCTGATCCTTTCAGACGTCGATGGCGTACTGACGGATGGCGGCCTGCTGTTCGACAATCAGGGAATCGAGAGCAAAAAGTTTCACATCCGCGATGGCCTAGGCATCAAGCTGTGGCAGCGCGCGGGCTATCAGTTTGGCATCCTGACCGCCAGGTCGTCGCACATCGTGCGGCTGCGCGCCGCGGAACTCGGTGTCTCGATCTTGCGGCAAGGGTTCGAAGACAAGTGGCCGGCCGCGGTCGAAGTCATGAAGGAACTGAAGCTCTCGCCAGAGCAAGTCTGCTTCATCGGCGACGATCTGACCGACCTGCCGGTCATTCGCCAGGTGGGCCTGGGAGTGGCGGTCGCCGATGCCGTGGCGGAAGTGCGCTCGGCTGCGCACCATGTCACGCAACTATCAGGCGGACAGGGGGCCGTCCGCGAACTGGTCGAAGTGATGCTCAAGAGCAAACAGCGTTGGGATGACCTGATTAAAAAGTATTTAGTCCCCTAGTGTCTCTGCTTCACGAGAAGGACCTCTGATGAAGCTTCTGCTGCAGCGTTACGTTTCCGCGCTCGCGATCGTGTTGATCGCGTTTGGTGCGTATGCGCTGCTGGCAGTCCCGCGCATTGAACCGCAGGTCAAGCTGCGTGCCTCTTCCACGCCCGCGGCCGCTAAAACCAGCAGCGAGATTGAAGGGCTGCTGAAATCGCATCGGCAGCGCATCTCGCATCTGTTTCCGCCTGGCAGTTGGCAACTGGCTCAGCCCAAAGTGCTGGAGACGGAACAAGGCACGCTGCTGTTTAAGGACTACAAGCCGCTGGAAGACGGCCGCATGCAGTTGCAGCCGCTGACGCTGATCTTGTATCCCGGCCGGTCGGATGGCGATGACGACGCCTCGGCGCGTCCATTGATCTTGGACACGCCCGATGGTGCGGTGCTGCAGTTCGATGGCGCAACCGATCCCGCCCGGGCTGACTTCGGTCGCCTCAAGGGCGGACTTCTGGCAGGCGAAGTCAAGATTCATAGCCCGCCCACCACCGCGACCGCCAACGACGCACTCTCGATCACCACGCGCAACGTACAACTCGACGAGCGCCGCGTCTGGACGCCACACGCCGTCAACTTTCACTATGGCGCCAGCTATGGGTCGGGGCGAGATTTGGTCGTCACGCTGCTGCCTTCTGACAAGCCTGGCAAAAGCAGTTCGCCATCGATCAAAGGCGTGAAAACGCTGGAACTGGTGCACCTCGACAAACTGCACATCGAAACGGCTGGCGCATCACTGCTGCCCAATCAGCGAAAAACAGCGGCGGCACCCACACCGAACAAAGCGCCGCCAGCGCCGGTGGAAGTCACCTGCCAAGGTCCCTTTCTGTTCGACTTTGTACAACGCGTCGCGTCGTTTGAAGACAACGTCGATGTCATTCGCCTGAACCCAGACGGTCCGAGCGATCAGCTCAACTGCCAATTGCTTTCGATCTACTTCAAGCCCCGGGAAGCCGAAGCCGGAGCTGCCGCTCCGGCCGATCCAGACGAACAAACGCTGGCGCTCGATGTCGATCGCGTCGTGGCGGTGGGGCATCCGGTCGTGCTGCGGGCCCCATCCATGGGAGCCACCGCGCGCGGCGAGCGTCTTGAATATCACATGCTAGCGCAGCGCATCGTGCTGGAAGATCGCGAGCGCGTGACACTGATCGATGAGCGTTTTGATATCGAAGCTCGGCAGCTGGAATATGAACTGGCCCCCAATGGCGGGCTTGGTCGCTTGTGGGCTGCCGGCCCTGGCCGTCTGCGTGCGCGCAAAGTCGAGCCGGGCAATCACAATAGCGGACACAGCAACACGCGTGGCTTGCGGTCGCCGGTCGTTCCGATTGCCGGCCGCCCGCAGGCTCAGAAGCCAACCACGATGGAAGCGGCCTGGCACAAAGAACTGCGACTGCGTCCGCACAATGGCCAGCATGTCGTGTCGCTGCTTGAACAAGCTAGCGTCGGCGTGGCAGGCATGGGCGGCTTCGGTGCGGACGAAATCCACCTTTGGCTCAACGAACTGCCCGTGACCGCCACGGCTCCCACAGCGCGCAAGCCCAGCCAAATCCCCGGCGGCGAAAAGCTGCAGATCGAACCAGATCGCATGTTGGCGCTTGGCCAAGTCAAGATTAACGCCACGCAGTTCGAAGGTGAGACCAACCGGCTCGAAGTCTGGTTCCGCAACGTCACGCCGATTGTCAGCACAGCACCAGGCCAGCCGGTAGCGCCGGTGGCCAATCCAACCGCGCCGCCAGCGGCTGCTGCTGCACCGCAAAACCCGCTGACTCGCAATGAGAACAATCCAGCGAAGCCCGCCGCGCCGACGCAAAAGTTTCATCTGCTGGGTGAAGTGGTGCGAGTACAGCTGCTGCGCAGCGGCGAGACCACCACGCTCGACGAAGTGACGGTCGAACGCCAGGTGCGCTTGTGGGACGAACCGCTGGCTCGCGACGCGCAACCGCAACTCATCATCGCTGGCGACGCCCTTTCATTGCGTGGCGGCCTGGAAGCCAACGCGGTCGTGCGCGTCGTGGGTGAGCCAGCCACCGTCACAGCCCAAGGCATGACCATGCGCGGCGGCAACGTCAATCTGCATCGCGGCGACAATCGTATGTGGATCGAAGGCGCAGGCGATATGGAGCTGCCGCTGACCAGCGACCTCAGCGGGCAAAAACTCGAGAAGCCCACCAACGTGCTCGTCGGCTGGCGCGAGGGACTCGAGTTCGACGGCAGCACCGCGCACTTCGGCGGCAATGTGCAAGTGCAAACCGCCAATCGCCAGCAATGGGCGCGCGGCGACTCACTTGCTGTCACGCTCACTCAGCGCATTAACTTCATGGAGCCAAAATCCGCTCCCAAGACGGGTGCCAAGCCACAGGTTGAGAAGATCGCCTTTACAGGAAACTTCGCGCTCGAGAACCACTCGTACGATCCGCAGGGGCAACTGGCTTCAATCGACAAGATGCATGCGCAAGACTTGCGCATCGATCAACAAACCGGACTGATGCACGCAGCGGGGCCTGGCTGGGTGAGCACGGTTCGCCTGGGCGGCGCCAGCAATCCGCTTTCCGAGCGTGGCCTGGCGGCGCGGCCGGTTTCGACGCAACCGCGTGCGACACCCACGCAGCCGCAGTTCACTTACTTGTTTGTCGAGTTTCAACGGCAAATCGCTGGCAATCTCTTTCAGCGTCAGGTCGAGTTTCAGCGGCATGTGCGCACGATCTATGGTCCGGTCGCTGGCTGGCAGGATACGCTCAGCATCGATCTGCGTCCCGAACAACTCAACGAGCAAACCGTGCTGATGGAATGCCAGCGTTTGGAGCTGCGCCAGATGCCGGGATCGTATCCCGACACCACGACCATGGAACTCGATGCCAGCGGCGATACGGTCGTCGAGGGGCGGGGCTTTACCGCCAGGGCGGCGCGGATTGGCTATCAGGACGAGAAGCAACTGCTCGTGCTCGAAGGCGACGGCCGCCAAGACGCCGAGCTGACGCGGCAAACGCGCATCGGCGGCCCGCAATCGCATCTCAAGGCCCGCAAGATCATGTATTGGCGATTCGACAATCGCGTCGAAGTCGACGACGCCCGCATGCTGGATCTGCAGCAACTCAACGAACTGCGTCCGCAATAGCCAGCGAGACTTTGCCGGTTATCGCGGTCGTGTGCGGAATGCGTCTTTGACCGTAAACACGGGTCGCACCGGTACGAAGATACATAGCGTGTACTGGTGCATTCGGCCCTCAAGGATCGACGCGTGCGCTTTCGGCGAAGACTAGCATTGCTAGCAAGCGTGGCTGTCGCCGCGACGCCGGGGCTTGGTGCGCTCGCGCAAGAGGGGCGTTATCTAATCTTTCCCGAGCAGCGGCGCATTGAAGTTCGCGCGCCAGAGCAGATTCGCCCCACACCGCTGCCTCCAACGCCAGCGCCGCCAACAGTCGATACTGCCGAGGCGCTGCAACATTGGCCCCTCACGCTCGATGATGCCATCCGCATCGCCCTCGAGAATGCCATCGTCGTACGTGTCCTGGCGGGTCAGGCGACCATCGCGGCGGGGCCGACGATCTACGATCCGGCGATTACCAACAACCAGATCGATCAAGAGCGCGCCCGCTTTGATCCAGCGCTCTTTAGCAACAATGCTTTCGTGCGTAGCGAGCGCCCCGAGGGCTTCTTTAGCGCCACGCCGCCTGGCGCGACCATCGACGGTGCGACGATCGATGCGTTCCAGACCGAGAACGGCATCCTGAAAGACTTTGTCACTGGCGGTAATTTGCGTGCGACCGTCGGCGCTACCAACACCGATGCGCGCACGCTGCTGCCGCTCAATCCGCAAACCGCGACGAACACCGAGCTGCGCGCCACACAACCGCTGCTGCAAGGAGCAGGCAGCGAAGTCAGTCTCGCGCCGATCATCATTGCGCGCATCAACACCGAGCGTTCGTACTTTCAGCTTAAGGACTCGGTTCAGGACCTGGTGCAAAGCACGATCGACGGGTACTGGCAGTTGGTGTTTGCAGAAGTCAACGCCTGGGCGAGACAGCAGCAGGTCGAGCAGGGCTTGGAAACGTTAGAGCGCGCCGAAGCGCAACTGCGCGCGGGTCGCGGTCACGAATCGGATGTCGCTCAAGCGCGCGTGGCGTATGAGAACTTTCAGGCCAATCTGGTCGGCGCGGAAGCCAACCTGCTGAACCAAGAAGCTGCGTTGCGCAACGTGCTTGGTATTCCGCCTGCGGATGGAAGGCGTTTACGCCCGGTGACGCCGATGACCACCGCTCGCTACCAGGCGGATTGGCAATACTTGCGTACACTGGCGGAACAATACCGTCCTGATCTCATTCAACAGCGATTGCAACTCGAAAGCGACGATCAGGAGTTGATCCTTGCGCGCAATAGAACCTTGCCGCAGCTCGACGCGGTTGCTGCTTATCGCTGGAACGATCTCGAAG
>JAEZGD010000103.1 GCA_023417165.1 Planctomycetota bacterium | reverse complement strand
GTCCCATGCTGAAGGCAATGATCGCCACGCCCCAGGCGGACCAACGCTCGGCCAGCGGCGGCAAACTTTCGCGACGCAGATACAGCACCACGCCTGCCACGAACGGAACGAGAAAACCGTGCGAATAGTCAGGCTCGGTCGCCCACACGTGCAACAATTCGCCCAAAGTGAGCCAGTAGGTCCAGAGGCCGACCAGCATCACGACGACGATCGTTGTCATCGCAAATCCGCGCGACATGGCTGCGGACGGAGTGACAGGATTTACAGAGGCGTTCAAGTGCGCGATGAAGCGAAAATTAGCGCGGACTTCGTCCGCATGGGTTGCAGAGAACCCGTTTTCTGGTGGCCGTTTGCAGGGATGCTCCCACTGGCAAACGACCCATGGCAATGCGTGCTTCCGATGCTTCCACGTTTCTTCCTTCAGACGTCGGCATCGTACCGACGCGCTACAAATGCGTTCATACGCTAGACAGCGTGTGGTTTCACTTCAGCGAGCCGGTTGTCGTCCGCGCAAGGGGTTAGGTCGCGTAACGCAAAGCGACCTTGACAACCGGGTGAAACCTAATCGAGCGAAGGTCAGTCTACGTCGAGTGTGGGGAATGTCAAGTAACTGGCTGTAAGTCGATCATAGACTTTTTCAAAGATCGCAAGAGGCCCTAAGTGGGTTGCAACATAACTGGCTAATAAATGCCCAAGGGCCTGCTTTTCCAGTTCCCATATTAGATAGTGTTCGCGCAAGCCTTCCTTTACACGTTAGCGCAAACCCGTTCATGCCAATTCCCGAGGGCAGTTGCGCAACGCTGCTCGATGGGCTCGTGCGCTAAGGCCGTAACTAGCGATGGAATGGACATTTGCGCCGGGCCAAGTGGCTTGATGTTAGAAGCTTTACTACTTGGCACGCCTTGTGCGTTAGGCATGATCGTCCAAGTTGATTCGTACCTACCAGGGCTCGCTTACTACGAGCCATAACGAATCTTTACGACCAGCAATCTCAGGGTTTTTCAGCGGATCCTGGGGACTTGCCAGGCGTGATTCAACTCGACGGCTCGTTGTTGCGTCTCTTAAACCGCGCTGAGAGCGCGCAATGACGAGCTGTCGGTTTTTTTATTTCCAGGACGCCTCGTTGCGCATGGCTGCGCCCCAATGGTGCAATTATGCCGATTCTTGCTGCCGAAATCGCCGAATATCCTGGCGAACTGTTTGAAACCTGGGAAGAGACGCACGAGACCCGGCAATGGACGGTCCTCTATACCAAGCCACGCCAAGAAAAAGCCTTGGCGCGCGAATTGGTGCGTTTAGAAATTCCGTTTTATCTACCGTTAGTGCCGCGTCAAAACCTGATTCGCGGACGAGAAATGACCTCGCACGTGCCGTTGTTTAGCGGCTATGTGTTTCTCTTTGGTACGACGGAAGAACGCTTGCGCTCTTTAGCCACGAAGCGTGTGGCGCAGGCGATTGCGGTTCGCGATGCCGCTCAATTGGCTCATGACTTGCGCCAGATTCGCAATTTGATTGCGACTGGTAAGCCGCTCACGCTTGAAAGTCGAATTGCCCCCGGACGACGCGTTCGCGTTCGCCAGGGCTCGATGCGCGGGCTTGAAGGCATTGTTACCGAACGCCGTTGCCAGACGCGGCTGCTGGTCACCATCGACTTCCTGCAACAAGGTGCATCGATGGCGATCGAGGACTATCTATTGGAAACGCTTGACTAGCGGCGTTTGGTCTCTTCAGCCGATTCTCGACTCGGCAACTCGATCGCCACAGCCGAAGTCAGATTCTCTTCCTCAGGCGTTGAGAATCCAAACTTGCCTTTAAAAGCGACCTGCTGCGCAGCAGGCGCTACTGGCTGGGCTGGTGCAGGCTTTGGCGCTAGGGCTTCCGGCGCTGCTGGAACCGGTGTGGGCCGTTGTGGTTGAACTTGCGCATGGAGAGGTGCGTTCGCTGCAGGCATTTGTTGGCCGTGCGCTGGAGTGGGAATCACCTCATGCGGGACTTCGAGGTATTCGCCGCTGGGGACGCTCGGGCAATAGCCAGGCGGTGGGCATGGCTGCCACGGTTCGGGCCAGCGGGTCCAACAGGTGGCCGCAAATCCGTGGAACGGCGGCTCCGTGATCACTGGTTGGTGATGCTTTTGCTGGTTCGGCACAAACCAGTTGCCATTGGGATAGTGGTAGTAGGTGACGTGCCGTTCGCCCAGGAAATCAAGTCCAGTGTGGCGGTGTTGGTAGTGTGCGAACGGATTGCACCCGGTGGTGCCGACCAGCACCCACAATGCCAACGTGCTGATTCCGGCGCGGTTAATCCAGCTTTGCTTGCGTGTCATCGTCGCCAGTCCTGTGCGGCCGATTAGGAGAAAACCCTACTACTTACACTCACGTCACAATCAAGGCGGTTAGAACCCTGTGCCGAACTGCGAGGGATTGCCGCCACCCTTCAACACCTGGCCAGATAGCCGCGTTGCGGTGCCAGTGCCCAAGAGGGTGAAGCCCATAATGCGTTCGAACGGCGACAACAGCTTGCCCAGCTTTGTGTCGAAGGCCACCATCTTGTCTTCTGCGATGAAGACGCGATCGCCTGGGAGAACCTGGTAGTTGGAATTTGTCGCTGCTTGTTCGGTAATCGCAAACCAATCGACGGGCAGGATCTGCACTTCGCCTAGCGCATTGGTCGGGCGAGCAATCCAAATTCGCTTGGAGGACACTTGGTTTAAGCCATTGATTTGCGCGATGGCGTCGAGAACGGTCTCATTACCGGTGATCGGAAAGCGATACACACCATCACCCAGGCCCGCGCCCTGCAGCACGACGTAGTACACCTTGCTGTTGTAAGCGAACATATTGATCGAGATGCGCGGGTCTTCCAACTCGCGGGAAAGGAACGTCTCGATCGTGAGCTTCGCCTGGTCGAGCGTTTGTCCGACCACATTCACGCTGCCATAGCTGCCTAATGTAATCGTGCCGTCGGGGCCCACCAGGTATTGTCCGCTGACCTGCTGGCCAAGTCCCAGCTGCGCTAAAGCAACGGTGACGAGCGGCTCTTTCAAGTAGTTCTCTAAGTGCGTGGCGATCTTTTCTTGCGCCTCTTCGACCGTCAGGCCGCTGACTTTCACGATCCCATAAGGAGGGCCCAGATTAACACTGCCACCGGGCTCGATGGGATAAGCACCCGCGATCGGCGACTCAGGCAGCGTTCCGGTGGCCTGAATCGAGAGAATATCCAGAGACTTCAAGTGATACGGGGCGCGCGGGACAACCTGCAATGCTTCGATTTGCAGAATGTCGGGCGGCTCAATGGTATAGGTGGGCAGTACGACCTTCTGCAGCTCGCGCGGCATGGTCGGATAGGTCGGCGGTAACCGCTTCATCAAGTGCTGGTCTTGATGATGCATTGCCGCGTGACAGCCGCAAGTGAGGACACTGCCGCATACCACTAACAGCCACAGGGCACGTCGGGAAGTTCCAGAAACTGGCGACATTATCTCACCCATCCATGAGCAAGGAAAAACTGGTTGGTCGCACCTTGGTGGCTGTATAATTCCACGAAGACGCGATCAAAGAGCCCTGCGTAGCAACAACGCCGTCCGTGCGTATTGCCGCGGCAAGGGCCCGTTGTTCCTGGTGATCGGATTAGTCGACCTGCGGCACCAACTGAAAGGGGCCCCGCTCCACCATTTCGCGCTGGGAGCGAGCGCGTGATAACGGTTGTGTGTGGCGCGCCGGTTGTGTGCTTCGTACCGGTGAAACCGGCGCTGCCGCCCGCGTAGTCCGCGCCAGTAATACCACTGGTAACGGTGATGCAAGCGGCCTCGTTACGATCCGCAAGGTTTAAAGCGCGAGGCCACCCGAACGCAAGCAGCGGCGGGAACTTCAGCGACCGCTACTAAGGAGTAACCGTAAATCGCCGATAACAACCTGTTAGTAGCACGGTCGCGCCGCTGTTAAGCTGTAACAGCTATAACGGATGTGACGTTGCCGCTAACTTCCCTGGGAGGATTGAATCATGCGTGCGACGATGATCCTGGCGCTGTTGTTTTCTGCGGTGGCCGTCGAGGCTCTGGCCCAAGGTGGGCCGTCGCAATCGCGGTTCGTGCCCGCTCGCCCAACGATTAGCCCCTATTTGTTTCTGTCGCGCGGCACCGTGGGCGGCGTGCCTAGCTATTATGCCTGGGTACGGCCGCGGTTTGAGTTAGAGCGGCAAATGAATCAGGTCAACCAGCAACTGAACTTCCTGGACCGTCAACTCCTGATGGAACAGCAGATGAATCAGGTTCAGCAAGGGCAGATCGGCGCTCAGTATCAAGCGGTGGGACGTCCGTCGACTGCGGCCACGTTTATGAACTACTCGCACTTCTTCCCAGCGCAGACTCCGCCGGGACGCCGCATTGGGCAGTAGAGCCGCATGGTAACACGCTCGTGACGTTCGTGTCGCGCGCCTCGATTGGCATTATTGCTGGGGCGCGGACTCCAGCAGCGGCACTTCATAGGCAAACTTGCCTCGCCACAGCGCCAGCGAACGCCCGGCATGCGAGAGGAACGTAAAGTGCGTGGGAATCTCGCGATCTTCGAGGCTATCAACCGTGCGCACGATCCACTGCCCGGCTTTCACCAGGACGTCGCGCTCGGGATGAAGCTGCGGCGCTAACTGCTCTGGCACCATCGCCCACCACTCCAGCGCATGGCCCGTGGCAATGATGCGATCTGACAAGCGATCGCCTTCCACTTCTGAAGGCGAAGAACTCGCTGGCGCTTCTGTGGGCCATTTCATATTCCAGCACCCGTCGGCATGCTGCGTCGCCACCAGTTGCTTGGTCATTTGCTGCAAGTAGGCGACCACCTGGGCATGCGTTTCGGCCGAGAGAATCGGGCTCTGATCGTGAACACGCAGCAGAATCACTAGCGAGTACAAGCGGTGGTTGCCGAAGCAGACGCCCTGCGGCTGGTCCTGACGCATGATGCGCTCGGCCAGGCGATCGAAGGTCATCGTTTGCCCTTCCTTGGTTCGCCAGGCATCGGGCGAAGGAGCAAACAAAGCGAAGACCATCGTTGACCATTCGTATTCGACCTGGTTCAGGCTGAAGTCGCGAAAGACCTGTTCGACCACCTGGCGATAGGTGCCCGGGCCGGCAATGGTTTCGATCGGAAACGACAACGGCGTGCCGACTTCCGCCAGCGAAGCGGCCGTGTGGTCGACGTGACTGCTCGACATCTCGCCTTCGTTCACCCGCACGCGGACGCCCGGCGGCGTAGGAATCAGCAATGGAAGCGCTTCGCCGGCTTTGCCATAGAGTTGCTGAAACCGCGTTTGGTTTAACAGCAATTGACGCATCTCTTCGCCAGACGGATGCGCGCGATTACCAAAAGTGGCTTCCACGCCCCAGAACCGCAGCGCGTGATCGATGCTGTTGATCTTGGTTTGAGGGCCGTCCCATTGCGGACGCAGCCGCGTTAACACGCGAGTCAGTTGCTCGTCGGTGACGACTACGGGCGAATCATAAATGGGGCGAATCTCAAGCGGTGTATCACGCAACTCGGGCAGCGTGAGCGCATCGGCAGGACGCGTCCAGCGATAGCCAACTGCGGCCACCGCTGCGCCCAGGATCAAAAGTTGCGTCAGGATAAAGACCGTCGTGGGCAGAACGCGCGCGTCACGGTGAGGCGTAGGTGTGGACATGAGTTATTCGCTCCGTGACTCGGGCGTGGCTTCCAGTTTCTCGCCCCCAGGCGTCGGTTCCAGCGGGGCGGCGTTCTTCACGCCGGGCGTTGGCAAAACGCGCCGATAGACGCTAGCCTGATCGTCCTGATACACGATCTGCCAGTCTGTGTTTTGCTTCATCGCTTGAAACAGGTGCGCGTTAGCTTCGCGGTCGACAATCAACGTGCGCACGTTGTAGCGGTCCAGCACGCGTTGCCAGCCTGGCTGCGCTGCCGAGATCCGTTGGTGGTCGGCCCAAACCTGTGGTGGCGCGAGGTGAATATTCGAAGTAACGAACGGCTTCAGATCCGGGACGTTGCGCAGCAGCCAATCGCCCCAATGTTGTGGATGAAAGGTCTGGCCTTGGGGCGGATTCTTTTGAAGATAGCCCACTAGTGCCAGCGGCGAAGAGTTCTTGTCATAGAGTTGCGACTCGGTGCGCGACTTGCCACCGAGCACCGCGCTGCTCCAAGGAGCGAAGGAAATGCCAAGCCAAATCAGCAGGCCGCAGACAAGCGTGTAATGAAACGATCGCCCTGGCGGCAGTTTATAGTCGGTGCCATTGACGGAAACTGGCTCGGGCGCGGCGGTCAGCGGGCGCCAACGCGACCAAACCTCGCTTAAGTGTGGCTGCACAACCCAAGCGAAGAGCGGTGCATACCAGCCCAGCATGCGAATGCCCTTGATCGCAGCAAAGCCAAATACGGCCAGCAGCAATACTTGGGTGGCGGTCACACGAGCGCGGCTAATGCGAAACAGCACGAGTAGCAGCACAATCGAAACGGCGAACTCCCGTCCGCCGACGCCGAGAATCACCAGCGGCTGCCACTCCAGAATCTCAAGCAAATTCGGATTGCCGGCAAACTTCAAGTTATAGACCAGCAAGTTGACGCCGTAAGGGTTGATGAACGTCGCGAGCAGGCTCAGCTCGGTCACAAATGCCCAACGCTGCACCGTGGCATCGGCAAAGGCAGCGCGCAAGCTGCGCTGTGCCCATGCCACATCAATGGCGTGGCCGAGAGCGACGCAACCTAGGAAAATCAGGCCGATCAGATACGAACCATGAAAGTTCGCCCATACCGCCATCGCAAGCGGAATGCCCAACCAAGTCAGCCAGCGGCTAGAAGGTCGTTCGCTCGTGGACGTCGCATACAGGTCGCGCGTGACTAGTAACACGATGGCCGCCAGCAGCAGCGCGCCAAAGGTTTCTGGCCGCAGCGTGGTAGCGCGGCTCCAACCGACGAGCAGCACCAGTAGCACGCCCACAATCGTGGGACCCATGCGGTGCGAAATGAGATAGAACGCTCTGGCGAACAGCAGCAAGGTGGCAGTCACCAGCAGCGCAAAGAGCGCTGACAGGCCTTGCGGTCCGAATTGTTGATCGAAGGCCGCGAAGGTTACTTGCGATAGCCAGGCCGAATCGACCACCGCCATGCCTTGGGCGAGTGGGAAGAACGGATCTTCCGTCGGCAGGCGATGGTTCTGCAGGATCCAATGACCCCACGTGGTATGCCCCCACAGATCGGTTGATCGCAAAGGCAGATAGCTAAAGAACAAAAATACCACGACCCAAAAGGCGGTGATTCCCACATGCCGCAGCCCCAGTGCATATTGGGGCGGCAGCTGCGGGGTAATCACCGGCTCGTTCGACGTCGATGAAGGCCCGTTGTCGAGCGATGCAGACATGGCTTGTTTGCCTTGCGAGGCAATAAATCGGGACAGGACTGCGCCAGGCGTCCGTTAGGGAACAGACGTGCTGGTGTTGGTCTCGGTTTGCGTGCGCAGGCTCTCGAGCAATTGCTGAGCCGGTTGCTTGTACTTCTCGGGCACGCCCAATTGAACGGCTCGCTCCAGGCTGTTGCGCGAAGCAGCATAAAGCTTGCGATCGCTTTGCACGACCGCTAGTTGATACAGCAGCAGCGGGTTCTCTTGGTACATGGCGGTGGCGCGCTCTAGGACTTGCTGCGCGTCTTCCAAGCGATTCGCCAGGCGATAGACGACGGCGAGCGTGTCGATGAAGTTGATCGGCATTTGCTCGACGGTCGCCTTGCCGCGCACGCGGTCGATGACTTCGGCTGCTTTGGCAGCGTCGTTGAACTCGGTCGCCAGAATCCACGCCAGATTATTGCCGGCGATGTAATGCTCCGGAGCCGCGGCCAACACTGCTGCAAAGTGATCGCGCGCCTGGGCGACCAGTTCCTTATTCTTCGGAACCGTGGTCTCGTACTCCACCAGGTTCACATCGCCCAGCATCAGATGAATCGCCGGCTTGACGTTATCGGCGGCGATCGCCAAGGCTTGGCCGCCCCAATCGCGAGCCAGGTCAAATTGGCCTTCGCGGAAGAACGCCTGCGCCACGGTCAGCAAGCGGTCGGGCGCGGTCTGGTCCTTGGTGAACTCTGCGGCAAACGCCTTGGCGTCGTCCAACTTGTTCAGACGGCACAGCAGCGAGACTTCCGCCGAGGCGAGCAGTAGATCGGCCGGCAGAGCTTTGCGCCCCTGGCGAATCGTCACGAGCGCTGCGTCGTTCTGCTTGGCTTCGGCTTGCAGGGCTGCCAACCGGTCGTAATACATGTTCACCAAGGGCTGCGCTTTGATGGCATCGCGCAGCACTGCTTCGGCTTCAGCCGAGCGGCGCAGATTCGCCAACGCGTTGGCTTGCATCAAAATCACGGCCGGCGCGTTCGGCATCGCTTCGAGCGCCGTTTTGGCGTAGGCCAGCGAATCTTGATTCAGACCCAGCCGCGCGGCCAGATCAGCGCCCAGAGCAAGCGACGCCAAATGCTTCGGCGCGATCGCCAGGCCACGCTTGCATTCTTGATACGCCAAGTCGGCTCGGCCGCGTTGCAGCCAGATTCCCGCCTTGATATAGGGCACGTCAGCGCTGCCCGGCGAAAGCTGTTCCGCACGATCGAGCAGTTTCATCGCGTCGTCAAAGCGACCTTGCTTGAATTTGAAATCGGCCAGCGCAATTTGCAGGAACGCGTCATCGGGATGCTCGTCCACGAGCGGTTGCAATTGAGCTTCGGCCGCGGCGGGCCCTTCTTTAGCAGCCAACAGCAATAGCGAACGCAACAGCATCGTGCGCGCTTGCAGACGCAGGGGCACGACGTCGAGCGAGCTGCCCACATTGGCGATCGCGCCTGCATAGTCGCCCTGCGAAGCCGAGACCTCGCCTTGCAGCAGCTTGACCAAGCCATGGTCCGGCGTGCGGGCTTCGGCCTCGGCCAACTCAGTGGCGGCGGCTTCAGGGTTGTTCTTCCGCATTTCGGCAGCGGCAATCAAGAAGTTGGCGGCCGCCACGGCTTCGGGCCGCGACTTCAGCGACTTGGCGATTTCGAGCGCTTCGTCCACTTTGTTAGCGGCGATTAGCGTATAGGCTTTCAGCAAAGCCGGGGCGGCTTCCTGAGGGAAATCGGTTTGCAGCTTGGTCAACAGGTCGAGCGCCTCTGGCGTTTGCTTTTGCGAGAGCTTCCAACGCACGACGAGCAGTTGCGCCTGCAAGTTGCTAGGTTGGGCGGCGGCGGCATCTTCCAGCAACTTGGTCGCTTCGGCCGTTTGGCCAAGCTGGTTGCGGAAGCCAGCCTCCATTTGCAGCAGGGCCAAGTTGTTGGGCTCTAGCTTGCGCGCGTTGGCCAGCATCGCCAGCGTTTCGTCACGTTTGCCTTGGCCCCAAAGATAAGCAATCGCCATCGCCGAGGCTCGGCCTGCGAGCGGCGTGCCAGCGAGTTCGCCCAATTGCTTTTGGGCATCTTCCCAGCGATTGAGTGCCAAATAAGCGCGGAACTGACCAAAGTGAACATTCGCGCGGCTGATGTCGTTTTGCGCCGCCCAGGCACGCAGTTCGATATCGGCCGTTTCAAAGCTTTGATGCAGCGCTTGCAAGTGCGGCAACGCTTCTTCCCACTTGCCGAGCGCCAAACAGCTATTGGCCAGGCCCATGTGCACGAACAACACGGTGCCCAACTGGCGTTCGGCACTGGTGAAGTGCTGATAGGCCTTTTCATAGCGACCTTCGGCCGCGTTCACCGCGCCGCTGAGGAGTTCGCCCCAACCGGCATAGCGACTGTCTTTCGCGGCCAGCAACTTATCCAAATGCGGCTGCGCTTCGCGATGCTTCCGCATGATCAAATAGTTGCGCGCGGCCAGCAGGTGCAATTCCAGCGTATCTTCCGGCTTGGCGCTGGGCTGCTT
>JAEZGD010000100.1 GCA_023417165.1 Planctomycetota bacterium | reverse complement strand
GATCTCGCCTGAGCATTGGCCGGCGCTCGCCAAACAAGGGCTGACCTGCGCGATTGCCTCGAACGGCGTCGAAGGCGGCTTTGTGCGCGGGCTGAATAACCTGACGATTCAAGAAGAAGTGGTAGCTAAGACAACGGCCACCATGGAGAAGTGCGCCGCGGCCAAGGTGCCCAGCGTGATTTCGTTTACCGGCATGAAGTGGCGCAAGCCAGAAGATCCTCAGAGCGGCGAGATTTCGCTTGAAGAAGGCGCAGATAACTGCGTCGCTGGGCTGAAAAAGCTGGCGGCGATTGGCGAAAAGCTGGGCGTCACGGTCTGCATCGAACACCTCAATACGCGCGATAGCTCGCATCCCATGAAGGGACATCCTGGCTACCAAGGCGACGATATCGACTATGTCGCCGACATCGTCAAACGCGTGGGCTCGCCGCGCGTGAAGATTCTGTTCGATATCTATCACGTTCAAATCATGAACGGCGACGTGATGCGCCGTCTCGACCAGTACAAAGATCTGATTGGCCACATTCACACTGCCGGTTGCCCCGGCCGTGGCGAACTCGACGACAAGCAAGAGATCAACTACCCGCCGATCATGCGCAAGCTGGTCGAGATCGGTTATGCGGGCTATGTGGGACATGAGTTCATTCCCACGCGCGATGCCGCGGCTGGTGTGCGCGAAGCCGTGCAATTGTGCGACGTTTGATCCACTCGTCCGCACGCCTGTGATTGCTCGTTCCCAAGGGTTGTTTGCTGCCTTGGGAACGGGCGTGGGGCGTTTGGCCCCCTCTCTACAGCCGTTTTCTTCGGCACAATCGGCGCACGTTGCATCAAGCAACTTCGATTCCAGCGCCTGCACTTTCCTGAGCTAAGTTTCGGTTAGCCGCGCACCCGCCGCGCTTGTTGGCGCTGTGCAAGGCGCGAGCTGTCCGTTCCCCTAATGGACTTTGGATCGAGGAGATCACCGATGAGTCAGCCAGTACGAAGCATGGGCGCCAAGACGATGCCCGGTGCGCAAAAGACGCCCGATCAGGTAAAGGCCGAAGAATTCGACGCGCTGAAGCGTCGCATTCACCACAAACTCGTCGACAAGCTCGACTTGTCGAAGGTCGGCGATTTGCAAGGCGATCATCTTCGCCGCGAAATTCGCCTGGTCGTCGAGCACTTGTGCGATACCGAAGAAACCTTCCTGAATCGCAATGAGCGCGAGCGTCTGATCGACGAAGTGCTGGACGAAACGTTCGGCCTCGGTCCGCTCGAACTGCTGCTCAAAGACCCGACGATCAGCGATATCATGATCAACGGGCCAAAACATATTTACATCGAGCGCCGCGGGCGGATGGAAAAGTCGCCGGTTGAGTTCCGCGACAACGCCCACCTGATGCAGATTATCGATCGCATCGTATCGAAGGTTGGTCGCCGTGTGGACGAAGTCTGCCCGATGGTAGACGCGCGTCTGACGGACGGTTCTCGTGTGAATGCCATTATTCCGCCGCTTGCCCTAGATGGAGCGGCGGTTTCTATTCGCCGATTCGGCAGCAATCCGCTGAAGCTGGAAGACCTGCTGAACTTCAAAGCCTTCACCCCCGAGATGGTGATGCTGCTGGAAGGGGCGATCAAGGCCCGCCTGAATATCGTGATCAGCGGCGGTACCGGTTGCGGTAAGACCACCCTGCTCAACACGCTTTCGAGCTTCATCAGCAACGAAGACCGCATCATCACCATTGAAGACGCGGCCGAAATTCAATTGCAGCAAGAGCACGTGGTGCGTTTGGAAACTCGCCCGGCGAACATCGAAGGCAAGGGCCAAATCACGGCGACCGACCTAGTGCGTAACGCACTGCGTATGCGTCCCGAGCGCATCATCATCGGCGAATGTCGTGGTCCCGAAACGCTCGACATGCTGCAAGCGATGAACACCGGTCACGAAGGTTCGATGACCACGTTGCACGCTAATACGCCGCGTGACGCGCTGGCCCGTATGGAAACGATGATCATGATGGCCGGCTTCGAAATGCCCATCAAAGCGATTCGCACACAAGTCGCCAGTGCTGTCGATTTGATTGTGCAAGCCAACCGTCTGCAAGGCGGCAAGCGTCGCATCACGCATATCACCGAGATCGTCGGCATGGAGCAAGACACGGTCGTGATGCAAGACATTTATCACTATGTGCAAGAAGGTCTCGACGAACAGGGCCGCGCGAAGGGCCGCTTTGAAGCGACCGGTATTCGGCCCTCGTTTATGGACCGCCTGGAATCGTGCGGCGTGCGCCTGCCGTCCAGTGCGTTCCGGCAGCGCGTGATGATGACCGACTACTAAGACTCTTTTCCTCCTCGTTTTGTAAGGGAATCCGGCTGAGAAGCCAGGAACTACCTATGCTCACTCTTATCGTCTGCGTAGCGGCCTTTGTCGGTGTGGCGACGCTCGTCGGCGGCGTAGCGTTTTTGATCCGTGGCGACGCCGGGCAAGCGGCGGAAGAGCGTTTGAAAATGCTCACCGGCGCGATGCCGGCCAAAGGCGCCAATGCAGCCAGCAAGGAAGGGACGTTGTTGGCGGCGGCCATGGAGGAAGGCCCCGGTCTGCTGGAACGGTTGATGGTGAACCGCTTCGACCTGCGGAAATATCTGGAGCAAGCCGACTCGCCGATTAGTCCCTCGAAGTTTTTAATGCTGTGTGGCGGCCTGGCCGCAGCTGGCGGATTGATTACCGTGGCGGCGCGCGTACCGATCGCGTTTGCACCGCTCGCAGCGATCATCTTTGGCGTGCTGCCAATGGTCTGGGCATGGTTTCGACGCAGTCGCCGCCTGGCGAACTTTGCGAAGCAATTGCCTGAAGCTTTGGAACTGATCTCGCGCGCCCTGCGCGCCGGACATAGCCTTGCGTCTGGTTTCAACCTGGTAGCTGAAGAGATGGCTGAGCCGATTAGTCGCGAGTTTCATCGCGCCTATGACGCGCAAAACCTGGGCAAGCCGCTTGATATCGCACTCGACGAAATGACCGAACGCGTGCCTAACCTGGACTTGCGATTCTTCGCCACGGCGGTGATTTTGCAGCGTCAAACGGGCGGTGACTTGGCCGAAATCCTCGACAAGATTGGCTATATCATTCGCGAGCGATTCAAGATTTGGGGACAAGTGCAAGCGCTCACCGGCGAAGGCCGCTTGTCGGGCATTGTGCTGTTAGCGTTGCCGCCGGCGCTGTTCATCGCCATGTGGCGTCTCAATCCTGACTACAGCATGATGCTGTTTACCGATCCTATGGGCCATCAAATGCTGGCGGCCGCCATCATTTTACAAGTCGTCGGCGCGCTGGTGATTCGCAAGATCGTGAATATCAAGGTGTAGCCAACACGCTCTCTGACTCATTGACCACATCCCTTCGGGTGACCGCATGTTCGTTGCATCGATTGATTTAGCCGGCATTTTGCCCTTCGCGCTGTTTGGGGCTTTCGCCGCGCTGGCCTGGGTTGTGCTTGAGCGCGTAGCCACGCCGCGTCCCCGCGCGGAGCAACGCCTGCAAGAGTTCAAAGATCCCTCGCTGCGCAAGCGTAAAGACGCCGACAGTACCGGCAGCGCTGCTGCGATGACAAAAGTGCTCGAAGCCGCCGCCCCGGCGTTCTCGAAGCCGCTGCAGCCCAAGAGCGAATTCGAAGTCAACAAGCTCAAGCAAAAGCTGGCTTATGCAGGGTTTCGCGGCGAATCGGCCGTGACCCTGTTCCTGGGCATGAAGTTCGTTGGCCTACTG
>JAEZGD010000048.1 GCA_023417165.1 Planctomycetota bacterium | reverse complement strand
CCGTGGTCGTCTATCAGCTCATTCAAACGCTGGGCATCGAAAAACTCGGCGTCTGCGTCTTGGCGGCCGGCGCACTGCAACTGGTGGCAGGTTACTTCAAGCTGGGGCAGTGGTTTCGCGCCGTCTCGCCCGCAGTGATTCAGGGCATGCTGGCTGGCATCGGCATCTTGATCTTTGCCAGTCAGTTTCACGTGATGGTCGACGATAAACCGCATCACAGCGGCATCGAGAACCTGGTGACCATTCCGCAAGCGATTATGAAGAGCTTGCCGCCTGCGGCGCTCGGTAATGCCGAAGAGCGTGCCGCGGCCACAACCGAACTGAAGCAACTCGGCGCCATCCATCTCAAGCAAGCCGAACTGCAAGAGGAAGTGCACCACCTGCTCAGCGGTGTAGCTCCCGATCACTTGATTCAACCCGCTGCCGCCGCAGCGCCCGAGCCTACTCAGGCGGAACGCGATCTAAGCGAGCGGCTCACGCAGCTTGTGGCCAAGCAGCAAGCGATTATCGCCTCGTTAGCAGAGGTGCCGCGCACGAAAACGACCGAGCAGGATGAAGCGGCGAAAGCAACCGCAGCGGCCGCGCTCGCCGATCTGGAAAGTGGCGATATCTATGCCGCCCGCACCTCGCAAGATAAAGCGGAGTCGGCCCTTAAAGACCTGCTCGGCTCACGCAAGAATCATGGCTGGGCGGCGCTCCTGGGGCTGCTGACCATTGCTGGTATCATCGGCTGGAAGATGCTGGCGGTCGGCCGATTGAAGCTGGTGCCCGGTCCGCTGGTCGCCATCGTCGCCACCACGGTGGTGGCCATGTTGGTGCAGATGCCAGTGCTCTATGTGGAAATTCCGAACAGCCTGGCTGATGAGATTTACTTCCCCACGTTTGCCGAAATCGGTTCGCTGCTGACCTGGGGCGTGTGGGTGTTTGTGTTGCAACTGGCGATCATCGCCAGCGCTGAAACATTGCTGTGCGCTTCGGCCGTCGATCGCCTGCATACCGGTCCGCGCACCGATTACGATCGCGAACTGAAAGCCCAAGGCGTGGGCAACATGCTGTGCGGGTTGATGTGTGCATTGCCCATGACGGGCGTGATTGTCCGCAGCAGTGCTAATCTGCAGGCGGGCGGCCGGACGCGGTTGTCCTCAATTCTGCATGGCCTGTGGTTGCTATTGTTTGTCGTGGCGTTTGCCTGGCTGTTGCGCAGCATTCCGACGTGTGCCTTGGCGGGCATCTTGGTGTACACCGGTTTCAAGCTGGTCGATATCAAAGCGGCCAAGGCGTTGGCCAAACGCGGCCAAGGCGAGATTGCCATTTATGTGGCCACCGTGGTCACGATTGTCGCGACCGATCTACTGATTGGCGTGCTGGTTGGCATCGCGCTGTCGATCGCGAAGCTGCTGTATGTCTTCTCACATCTCGAGATCGAACACACCGGCGAGACTTCGCCCGGCAAGTACGAGATTCGTCTTACGGGATCGGCGACGTTTCTAAAGATTCCGGCTCTGGCGCAAGCCCTGGAACGCGTGCCTCAGGATGCGGAGTTGCACATCAACGTCGCGCGGCTCGATTACATCGACGCGGCGTGCCTTGACTTGCTCGATAGCTGGGAAGCCCAGAATGAACCGCACGGTGCTCGCCTGCTCATCGATGCCGAATCATTGCACGCCCGCTTCTGGCGGCGGCAGACGAACGGGTTGATTCAGCACAATCCCGAGAGCACGGCATTAGGAAGCAATGGTAATGGCCACGTCGTGGTGGGCGGCTCGCAACCGCATCACAAGCAACGGCCGATTTAGCTTTGGTAGCTCGCCGCGTCGAACAAGCGAGCAGCAATCCTAGAGCTCGATGCGCCTAGAGCTCCATGCAATCGTTCAGCAGCGGATAACTGACCGACAGTTGATGCCGCCGGACAATCTCTTCGCCCAGCGATTTGCGCGGGCTGGGCTCGCCATGAGTGAGCGCCACCCGCGGCTTCGAAGGCGCAATGGCTCCGATCCATTCCAGCAGTTCGGTTCGCCCGGCATGGGCCGAGAGTCCGCCGAGCGTGTGAATCTTCGCGCGGACGATCACGCGCTCGCCATGGATCTTTACGTAACGCGCCCCATGCACCAGCGCGCCGCCAAGCGTGCCATGGCTTTGAAAGCCGACGATCGCCACATGCACATCGTCGCGCCACAAATTGTGCTTCAGGTGATGCAAGATTCGCCCGCCGTTGCACATGCCCGATCCGGCAATCACCACGCACGCTTCGCGTGTATGGTTCAGCCGCATTGATTCTTCGCGCGTGATCACATAGCGGACTTCCGAGAGGTCTTTCTCTAGCTGGCGCGTGGCTTGTAGCGCCTTCGTCTCGTCATCCATGAGTGCCGGATGCCGGTGATAGATCTCGGTCGCTTTGACCGCCATGGGGCTATCGATGTAAATCGGCAGCTTCTTGAGCTCGCCACTCCGAAACATCCCGGCCATGTAATACAGCAGCGATTGCGTACGGCCGATCGCAAACGCAGGAATCAGCACCTTCGCCTGAGCACGCTGGGCGCTTTGCAAAATCTCGCGGAATTCGTCGAGCGTTTGCGTCAGCGGGCGGTGGTCACGATCGCCATAGGTCGATTCCATGACCACCAGATCGGCGTGCGAAAAGTACGTGGGGTCGCGCAGCAGCGGCGCATTCTTCACGCCAATATCGCCGCTGAATACGACGACGCGTGTTTGTCCCTGATCTTCCAAGGTCATTTCGACGCTGGCCGAGCCCAGAATGTGCCCGGCGTCTTCCATGCGAATCGAAATGCCGGGCGCGATCTCGTGGCGCTCGCCATAGCGGACCGGTTTGAAGCGTTGCATGATTGCTTCGACGTCGTTCTCGTCGTAGAGCAACTCTTCCAGGGGCTTGCCGGCGCGGCGGCGTTTTTCGTTGACGCGCTCGTTGTCGGAGGCCTGCAAATTGGCCGAATCGAGCAGGATCAGGCGCGAGACCTCGACGGTGCTCAAGGTCGCATAGATCGGTCCTTGATAGCCCTTCTTTGCCAGGATTGGCATCCGGCCCACGTGATCGAGATGGCCGTGCGTAAGCACAACCGCATCAATCTCGTCAGCATTCAGCCAATCGTTTTGGCGGTTCTGCACACCGGCCAACTTGCCGCCTTGAAACATTCCGAAATCGACCAGCACTTTCGCTTGCGACGTTTCGACCAGGTAGCACGAACCGGTAACTTCGCCCGCTGCGCCGCAGAGACGGATATGCATGAGAGGCATCCAGAAAGGAGGCCGCTCGTTTTGTCGAGCGGCCATCGTTGAGTGGTCGTGTGCTATCGATCTTCGCGCGGCAATGGGGTCGCAGAGCGAGCCGGCTATTTCTTCTTCTGCTGCGCGAACAGCCATTCATAGAACTTCGGATCGCTGTAAGTCGCGGACCACGAATTGTGCCCGGTGTTGGGATATTCGGTGTACTTGGGATCGCCGCCGGCGGCTCGCAAAGCGGCGACCATGTCGCGCGAGCGCTGGGTTTTGACGGCGGTATCGTTATCGCCGTGAAAGACCCAGATCGGCAGCTTCGCGATCGTCTTCGATCCTTCGGCATCGCCACCACCGCAAATCGGTGCTGCCGCTGCGAACAGATCCGGCTTGCGTTGAATGATGTCCCAAGTGGCAAAGCCACCCATCGAGAGGCCTGTCACGTACAGACGCGAGGCGTCGATCGAAAACTCTTTTTGCAGCGCCGTCAGCAGTTCCAGCGACAGCTGCATCGGCTGCGACGGCTCTTTGGGCATCGTGTGCTTGTCGTTGCTCCACGGCACATTGACCCATTGCTTGTCGCTAGGGCATTGGGGAGCGATCACAAAGGCCGGGTATTTGTCGCGAATCTTGTCGCTGGCAAAGTCTCCCATGCCATGGACGAGTTGCTTCGCGTTGTCGTCGCCGCGCTCGCCAGCGCCGTGAAAGAAGATCACCAGCGGATACTTCTTGTTCGTGTCGTAGTCCTTCGGCTTCAACAGGCGATATTTCAGCTCGCCTGCATCGCTCTTGAACGTGCGCGCCTCAAACAATTCTTTAGCATCAGCGGCCAGCAACGAAGAAGTCATACCCAGCACCAGACAGAAGGCCAACAACGACATACGCACCATAAGGATTCTCCAAGGAGGGAGTCCCCATGATAAATGGCGCACCAGCCGCACGCTACTATGCGCTGTGTCGCCTTTCGTGGGCAGGAAGGGTAGCGGTGTGGAACGCGGAAAGGTCGTCCGGCCGTAACATCACGGTTAACCGGGCCGCGGCCAACTAAGATTGATTTCAGAACCCGCGCGGCCCGTGGCTCCGATTGAACCGACTGTTAGGTCGCCACTTCGCGCGAGCCTATGTACCATTCCCACTCCTCGGGCAGTAGCTGGCGAACGTACTCGAGAGTAATTCTTGGGTGCGTGTCTGAAATGGCAACTACCTTGAATTCGTGGTGCCCATCATCAATTGCATCAAGTTGGCGGTTAAGCACATTTAGCGAAAGCGCGTATTCACTCGCAAGCCGTGGTGACCACAGAAAGAAACCAAACGGCAAACCGCTGCATTTCATCGTCGAGGTA
>JAEZGD010000046.1 GCA_023417165.1 Planctomycetota bacterium | reverse complement strand
CAGCAGCCCCTCGCCGTCACCATTAGCACCAAAGACACCGACGGTCACGTGATCGTCGATGCGGTGTGGGTGGTGGAAGCGAAGTAATGCACGAACGTCGGACAAAGCTGTGCTTCGTCCATGCATTGCGCTACGGGACGAAGTTGAGCTTCGTCCCTGATTGAACGACGTATCTTGGACGAAGCATGGCTTCGTCCTACAAAAACGTCACGCCGATGCCTAAACGACGCGTTCCGAGTTGCCGCCTTCGGTGGTGGTGGTGCGAGGAGCAGCAACCACCGGCGCGCTGGTCGTGCCGGGAACCACGAGCGGTCCTGGCGAGTTCGCTTCGACAATCCGCTTCAGTTCCTCGCTGTCGACCGACTCGATCTCGATCAGCTTGTCGGTCAGCGCGACGAGCGAAGCATAACGCTGTTCGAGGATGTGCCGCACTTTCTCCATCGACTCGTCAATGATGCGGCGCACTTCCTGATCGATTTCGCGTGCGGTTTGCTCGCTATGCGAACTGTGCCGCTCGTCCATCGACGTCGCCAGGAAAACGTTGCGATTCGATTCGCGATAGGCGACGCGGCCCAGGCGGCTCATGCCGTATTCCATGACCATGCCGCGCGCGATTTCGGTGGCACGCTCCAGGTCGTTTTGAGCACCGGTCGAGATGTCGTGATAGACCATCTCTTCCGCGATCGTGCCGGCGAGCAGCACTTGGATGCGACTTTCCAGTTCCGACTGCGTCAGCAAAAAGCGATCGCCTTCGGGCCGCTGCATCGTGTAGCCAAGGGCTGCGATGCCACGTGGAATGATCGAAACCTTGTGCACCGGATCGGTATTCGGCAAGCTGTAAGCGACCAGCGCGTGACCACTTTCGTGATAAGCAACACGCTGCTTTTCGTCTTCGCTCATCACGCGTTGCTTCTTTTCGAGCCCCGCGGTGACGCGTTCGACGCCTTCGTTAAACTCTTTGCGGCTGACAGTGGCGCTACCTTTGCGTGCGGCCAAGAGCGCCGCTTCGTTCACGAGGTTGGCGAGGTCCGCGCCGACAAAGCCTGGCGTGATCGACGCGACTTCGTTCAGATCGACACTGGGATCGAGCTTGACGTTCTTGACGTGCACCTTCAGGATCGCTTCGCGGCCGCGAATGTCGGGGCGGTCGACCAGCACATGGCGGTCGAAACGACCAGGACGCAGCAGCGCGGGATCGAGCGTTTCAGGGCGGTTCGTGGCCGCCATGACCATGACGCCGTTATTGGCTTCGAAGCCGTCCATCTCGACGAGCAGCGCGTTGAGGGTCTGCTCGCGCTCGTCGTGGCCGCCCATCATGCCGCTGCCACGGCTCTTGCCGAGGGCGTCGAGTTCGTCGATGAAAATGATGCAGGGCGCCTTGGCTTCGGCCTGTTGGAACATGTCGCGCACGCGGGCGGCACCCACGCCGACGAACATTTCCACGAAGTCGGAACCCGAGAGGCTGAAAAACGGCACGCCTGCTTCGCCAGCGATGGCGCGGGCGAGCAGCGTCTTGCCTGTGCCGGGCGGGCCGACGAGCAGCACGCCCTTGGGAATGCGTCCGCCGAGGCGTTGGTACTTTTCGGGGTTCTTCAGGAAGTCGACGATCTCGCTGACTTCTTCCACCGCTTCGTCAATGCCAGCGACGTCCTTGAAGGTCACGCCCAGGTCTTCCTGAGCATACAGACGGCCCTTGCTGCGGCCGAACGACATCGGGCTGCCGGCACCGCTCAGACGGCGCATCATCAAATAGAACAGCAACACCAGCACCAGTGCGAACAGCACCATTGGCAGGAACGACTTCCAAATGCCTGGCTCGCCTTCGGCTTCATAGGGGATATTGGCCGACGCGAGCGCGGCTTCGATGCCGTCGGGTTCGCTGACCGAGCCGACGCGCTGGGTGCGAAACTCGACACCAGTCCGCATCCGATCCTCGCCGGACTTCGGCTCGGGCGAAAGCTGCTCGGCGTCGACCTTGCCGGTCACGAGCGAGCGGCCCACCACCAAGTCGCGCAAATTGCTATAGCGATACTTGGTCAGCGGCTTTTGCGACACGGTCACTTCGATCGCGCCGGTCAGGCCATCCTGCAGTTTGCCGGTTTCAGGATCGCGCTGGCTGTTCTGAATGAGCTGCTTGAGGTCAGTAACGATGATCTTGCGATGCATCGTGTTAACAACCATCGCGGCACCCAACAGGATGAGCACCAGCAGCACCATCAGCCACCATAAGTAGCTGCTACCTTGAGAGTTACGGTCGGATTTGGGACGGGTAGGGCCCGATTCTCGGCTCATGACGTACCGCTTTGGTCTAGGATCGCCGCCGCGAAAAAAGGAGCACATTCCATCCGTGTCTGCGGCGGCGCAAAAGGCAATGTACCGCCATTATACGCCGAGACCAACCGATTCGACTCCCCGCGTTTTGCCGCGATCTTGCTGCGCCCAAGATTTCTGCCGAACTTTTCAGGCTAGACGGATGGTGGCGAACGGGGCGGGCTGGGAAAAAGCGGCAAGCCACACGCCTGGGGGAAAGGAAGTAGGCATTTGGCGTTGGCAATTCGGGTTGCTCCGGTTTTCTGGGACTCCTACAATGACTCGCTGACTCAACCCCAATTCCGCCATAGTGTTAGCAACTCTCGGCGGCGGCTCCGCAAGGCGTTTGCCTGGCGGGCCTCAGGCCCTCGTTCGCCGTGCGCCATTTCGATGCCCGCTTCCCCCCGCCATGTCGCTGTTCTAGGTTCTACCGGCAGCGTGGGGCGGAGCACTGTGGATGTGATTCAGGCCTCTGCCGGGCGGCTCAAGGCCGTGGGGCTATCGGCTCATCGGCGGCTCGACGAACTAATCGACCAGGCGCGCGTCGTTCACCCCCGCTGGCTTGTGGTGACGGATCCTGATTGTGCCGCGCAGCGCGCGTTGTCGGGGTTACCGGCCGACTGCGAAGTGTTTTTCGGCCCCGACGCGCTCGAAGAACTGGTCAGCCAAAGCGAAGTAGAGATTGTGGTCGCGGCAATTGTCGGCGCGGCGGGACTTCGCAGTGCGTGGCGGGCGGTCGAATGTGGCAAAACACTGGCGCTGGCCAACAAAGAGACTTTGGTCGTCGCTGGGCCGATGGTCATGCAGCGCGCGGCCGAACGCGGCGCGGCGATTTTGCCCGTCGACAGCGAGCACAGCGCGATCTTTCAAGCCTTGCAAGCAGGGCGAAAGCAAGACGTGCGGCGGCTGATTTTGACGGCCAGCGGCGGTCCGTTTCGCAATTACACGACCGAACAATTACAG
>JAEZGD010000025.1 GCA_023417165.1 Planctomycetota bacterium | reverse complement strand
GCTCAAGGAGAAGGATGTCGACATCGTGCTGGTCAACACGCCTGACCATTGGCATGCGTTGCCTGCGATTGCGGCCATGGAAGCAGGAGCCGACGTGTGGGTGCAAAAGCCGATCAGCGTCGATATCGCCGAAGGCCAGGCGATGGTGGCGGCGGCCAACAAGCACAAGCGCGTGGTGCAGGTCGGCACGCAGCGGCGCAGCACGCCGCACTTGATCGACGCGCGCGACCGCATTCTTCGCGAAGGCAAGCTCGGCAAGATCGGCTTCGTCGAGATCTATTGCTATTATCACATGCGGGCGAGAGAGAATCCGCCCGATACCGATCCGCCAGCCAACTTGGACTACGAGATGTGGACCGGCCCCGCGCCGATGCGGCCGTACAACAAGCTCGTACATCCGCGCTCGTGGCGCGCGTTCATGGAGTATGGCAACGGCATTGTCGGCGACATGTGCATCCACATGCTCGACATGGTGCGCTGGATGCTGGATCTCGGTTGGCCGACCAGCGTCGATTCGCGCGGCGGCATCCTCATCGACAAGCAAAGCAAGGCGAACATCTCCGACACGCAAACCGCAACGTTCGCGTTTCCGGAGTTTCCGGTCGTGTGGACGCATCGCACCTGGGGCGCCGCGCCCGATCCGAAGTATCCTTGGGGCGCGACGATCTACGGCGACAAGGGAACGCTGAAAGCCAGCGTCATGAGCTACGACTTTATTCCCCAAGGCGGCGGGCAACCCATTCATCAGGACGTGAAGTACGAACTGGATGAGTTTCCCGAAGACAAAGACGAGAAGGATCTTGAGAAGCACGTCGCCCCGGCGATTCGCGGCCACATGAAAGACTTCCTGGCGGCCATTGAATCGCGCGGCAAGCCGGTGGCTAGCATCGAACAAGGCCACATGTCGACCGCCAGTTGCATCTTGGCGAATCTGTCGATGCAACTTGGTCGCTCGCTCGCATGGGACGCCGAGCAAGGTCGCATCAAAGACGATGACGAAGCCAATCGGCTGCTCAAACGCGAGTACCGCGCCCCGTGGAAGCATCCCTTGACGTAGGTCGAAGCCATGCTTCGACCACCGCGCAGGACGCAGGCTATCAACTTCGAACCTTCGCCCACTGCTTTTCCAAACGCTGGGGCGAAACCGGCATGGAGGCGCCAAGCTTCTGAGCAAATAACGACACGCGCAGCTCTTCCAGCATCCAGCGGAAGAGCGTCAGTTCGGGATCGACGATGCCGCGGCGCTGATGCAGTTGTTGGCGTTCGCGCCAGCGCTGTTCGAGCGGCGCGACAATCGCCGCGTTCTGACGATCGCGGGCCATGCCGCCGCTGAGCTTTTCCAAGCGCTCAAGCATCCCGCGCAGATAACGAGGATAGTGATCGAGCCAGGCGGCCGGCGTTTCGGTCAAAAAGCCTGGCGGCGTAAGGTCGGCCAGTTGGCGGCGTAGTTCGTCGAGTGGCGCGCTCCAATTCGCAGGGCGTTTTTCTTCCAAGGCCAAACGCAGATGATGGTACGCCTCGCACAGAGGGCCGAGCACCTTCGTGATCTCGTGCACCGCCGGCACGATATGGCGACGCACGTCTTTGCGTAAGAGGTCGAACTCTTCACGCGACTCCGGCAGCGAATAGCCGATCGCTCGCCAAGCACGGTCGGCCAGCAAGTCGATCGCCTGGGCCGAGAGCGACCGCTCGCGACAAAACGGCGCTGCGAACAGCGCGAGCTTATCGAAGTTTGGCAGCCACTCCACTTGCGCGTGCAACTCGCGCCGTTCGGCCAAGACCAGCAAGCGGCGCACACCGCCATGCGAGAGCCGCGCGGCATCTTCGGCTGTATCGACCAGCCGCAAGCCACTCGCTTCGCCTTGATCGATCAGCGCGACGTACTTCACAATGCGATGCGGCTTGGCGGGAATCTCGACCTCGCTCGGCAAGTCGCCAAAGTCCCAACTCGTCAGGCCATCACGATGCCAAGGCGTGGCGATCGGCGGCGCAATCGCTTCGGGCTGCACCTGTAACTTCTCACGCAGTTCGGTCAGGTCGCGACTCTCTTGCAAAGTCTTGCCGCGCTCATCAACCACGCGAACATTCACTTGCAGGTACGAAGGCAGACGCGTCAGATCGAACGATTCGGGCAAGATCGGTTCGTCGGACAAACGCGACAATGCCGCCGCCACCGCGTGCAGAAACGGCCCCTCGCCAAAAGGCAGTGTGCTCGCCACACGCCGGGCGATATCAGGCGCAGGCACAAATTGTCTGCGCAGCGATTTCGGCAGGCTGCGAATGAGCGCTTCGATCTTATCGTGCAACAGGCCAGGCACCAACCAATCGAGACGATCGGCCGAGAGTTGTCCCAGCCCAGCGACCGGCACCGTCACGGTCACGCCGTCTTCGTCGGCACCCGGTTCAAAGCGGTATTTCAGATTCAACCGCGTGCGGCCAACTTCCCAAGCATCGGGAAAGTCTTGCGGCGAGGGGAGCGGCTCCTGCGTCGCCAGCACATCCTCGCGCTGCATCCACAATAGCTTAGGATTCGCCTTCTCCGCTTGCATGCGCCACTTTTCAAACTGCGGCACATCGGCGACGTCGGTGGGAATCCGCGCGTTGTAAAAATCATAGATGCGATCTTCATCAATCAGCAGCTCGCGCTGACGCGTCTTGGCGCTCAGCTCGGCAATCTCCGCAAGCAGCTTTTGATTGCGCGCATAGAACTCGCCGCGCGTGGTCATTTCACCAGCGACGAAGCCGTGTTCCAACATCAAGCGGCGTGATAGCTTCGGATCGATGTTCGTATAGCGCACGCGACGTTTGGGAACAATCGTCAGCCCAAACAGCGTGATGCGTTCGTAGGCCATCGCGCCGCCGGCGCGGGCATCCCAATGCGGTTCGCTATACGATCGTTTGATCAAGTGCGGCGCGAGACGTTCGAGCCAATCGGGATCGATCCGCGCCGCAGTGCGGGCGTAGCGCCTGGTGGTTTCGACCAACTCGGCGGCGACAATCCATTTTGGCTTGCGCGGATAAACACCTGAGCCTGGCCACAGCACCACTTTTTGATTACCGCCGGCGGTGTACTCGTTGGTGTCACCACGCAGCGCGATGTTGGAGAGCAGCCCCGTCAGCAGCGCGCGATGCACTGCGGCATAGTCCTGAGTCGCATGATGAGATTCGCGCGACTCGTGACGCTCGTCCGCTTTACTGGCGACCGCTTCAATCTGCGACTTCTCAGCGTCACGATCGAAAGGTCCTAAGCGGCGGCGCCCGGCCTTGAGGCCGAACTGTCCCGCCATTTCCAGCAGCTGGCGATGCACGTCTTGCCACTCGCGAAGTCGGACTTCGGATAGGAAGTTCTGACGCGTTGCTTTGCGCAGTTGGCTGCGTGACAGGTCTTGCTTCAAGCGGTGATAGAAGTCCCACAATCGCAAGTACGACACAAAGTCGGAGTCGGTATCAACGAAGGGCGCATGGGCCTGATCGGCTTGCTGCTGCTTGTCGATGGGCCGATCACGCGGGTCTTGTGTTTCTAGCGCCGCCGCAATCACCAACACGTCCGCCAGGCAGTTCTCTTCATGGGCGGCCAGCAACATGCGACCAATGCGCGGATCGACCGGCAAGCGCCCAAGCTGTTTGCCCAGCGGCGTCAGCTTTTGCTCGTCGTCGATCGCGCCGATCTCGAACAGCGTGCGGCGACCATCGCGTATCGACTCGCTCCGCGGCGGATCGAGAAACGGAAACTCGTCAATCGGTCCGAGCCCGAGGGTCAGCGTCTGCAAGATCACCGCCGCCAAGTTCGTGCGTTGAATCTCTGGCGGTGTGAACGGCTCGCGACTGGCGAAGTCGTCTTCGCTATAGAGTCGGATGCACACGCCGGGGCCGACGCGACCGCAACGACCTTTGCGCTGCTCAGCCGATGCGCGGGCGACCGCTTCGATCGGCAGGCGCTGCACTTGGCTGCGCGGCGAGTAACGGCTGATTCGCGCGGTGCCGGTATCGATCACGAACCGAATGCCAGGCACCGTCAGCGACGACTCGGCCACGTTGGTCGCCAACACAATCCGGCGGCCCGAATGCGGCTGAAAGACGCGGTTCTGTTCGGCCGTCGAAAGCCTGGCATACAGCGGCACGATCTCCAGCGCCGGTCCACTGCGATGATGCTTTTCCCAACCGCGCAAGCGTTGATGGGCTTCTAAGATGTCACGTTCGGTCGGCAAGAACGCCAAAATGTCGCCGGGGCCGAGCGTAGTGATTTCTTCGACGGCATCCACCAGTCCGCGCAACACATCGACTTCGCCCGTGTCGGGATCGGGCAGGGGAGGACGATACAACACTTCGACCGGATAGGTGCGACCTTGCACTTCCAAGATCGGTGCGGGCTCAATTTCGGGCGGCGACGTCGAGGCATCAATGACCACGCCAAAGTGCTCGGCAAACCGCGCGGCGTCAATCGTCGCTGACGTAATGATCACGCGCAGGTCCGGCCGCTGCGGCAGCAACCGATGCAGGTACCCGAGCAGGAAGTCGATGTTCAGCGAACGTTCGTGCGCTTCATCGATAATCAGCGTGTCGTACTGATCGAGAAAGCGGTCATGCTGCGTCTCGGCCAGTAGCACGCCGTCGGTCATCACTTTGACGAGCGTCGTGGGCGAAGTCTGATCGGTGAAGCGAATCTTGAAGCCCACCGACGCACCGAGCGGTGTCCGCAACTCTTCCGCCAGGCGAGCCGCCACCGAGCGTGCGGCAATGCGGCGTGGCTGAGTATGGCCAATTAATCCGCCGATGCCGCGGCCAAGCTCCAGACAAATCTTCGGAAGCTGCGTACTCTTGCCCGAGCCAGTCTCACCGCAAACGACCACCACTTGATGATCGCGGATCGCCGCGGCGATCTCGTCCTTGCGCGTGACGACTGGCAACTGCGCGTCGTACGTGATCGGCGGCACCGCGGCCGCGCGCTGCTTCCAGCGCTGTGACGAGGCTTCGATCTCGTCCAGCAACTGTTGCAGCGAGCGATCGAACTCGCGACCTTGTTCTTCCAGTTTCTGAATACTGCGCAGGCGGTTACGCAGTCGGTGGCGATCTGCCTGCATCGTGGCTTGCAGGGCTTCTTCGAGCTCTTGAAAAAACGTCATGAACCGTGGCATCCTAGCGCGAAGCCACTAGCATACGCAAAACCTGGCCAGCGTGGAGGCGGCGGCAACCAGGGAGCGACACATTGTACGCCTGGCAGGTTCGCCGCGATTTCCGAGGAGCGGCAAATTGTTGCCAATTGCCGGGCGGAGCGATCTCTATTTTCCCTCGCTCAGGTAGTACACTGGTACGC
>JAEZGD010000745.1 GCA_023417165.1 Planctomycetota bacterium | reverse complement strand
GAATCAGCCAGACCCAGCACTGCTAGCTGCAACACCATCTACGTTGTCAGGACCCCTAAAAGCATGGTAGCGGCCATTCTGATACAAGCTGTTGCAGAAGCAGGAACGCAGCCTTAGATATCGAAGGTCTGCGCACATTTGTCGAAGTTACTCAATGCGGCGGGATTACCTCGGCTGCGTGAAATTTGGACATATCGAAATCCGTCGTGAGCCGGCGATTGGTGCGCCTTGAAGAGGATCTTGGCGTTCAGCTTCTTTCAAGAACTACCCGTGGTGCTGAGTTGACAGATGCGGGCACTGCGTTTCAAGATCACGCTGCCAAGATATGCGCTGAAGTTGCACTCGCAAAGGAAACGGTGCTTCCTGGTGCCGATTTGCGTGGAAGGCTGCGCGTCGCCGGGCCGATGACATTCGGTTCAACGCACCTCGCACAAGTCTTTGCCGACCTTGCGCAGCTTCAACCGCAGCTTCAGGTCACGGCCAGCTATACAGACCGCATGGTCGACATCATTGCCGAGGGCTTTGATTGCGCAATTAGGATAGGGCATCTTCAGAATTCTAACTTGATTGCTCGGCGGATCGGGCCGCTCCACGAAAAGCTGGTGGCAAGTCCGGCTTATAGAAGGGCTCATGGATCGCCTGAGGCGCCGAGCGACATAGCTGCGCATCAGGCGCTCATGCAAGGCACTGAGCCATGGCATTTCATGGATGCTGAACAGGTCATAACGGTTCGGCCACAGGGTAGATTTAAATCTGATAATGCCATTGCTCTCATTTCTGCGGCGGTTGCTGGACTGGGCATCGCCATGCTTCCGATAGGGTTGGTGAATCCTAGGATAGCTGCGGGCGACCTTGCAGAGGTGATACCGAATTATCCGCCAAAGTCCTCAGGCATATATGTTGTTCGGCCTCCAAGTGCCTTTTCGTCGCGAAAGGTAAGAATTCTGACAGATATGCTAATGACATTCTTCAAGCCGGAGTTGCCCGGTTCGCACTGAGAATGATCAATTTTGTCTCAAGTTTAACAATGAATAATCAACTCGCCAGCCGTTGGCAGCGTCGGCGACAGTTATGACAATGCTTTGGCCGAGACAAGCAACGGCCTCTACAAGGCCGAGGTGACCCATCGCCGAAGACCTAGGCGATCCTTCGAAGCGGTTGAATTTGCGACGCTGGAATGGGTCGCATGGTTTAACAATCGGCGATTGCTCGAACCCATCGGTAATATCTCCCCTGCCGAAGCCGAAGAGCAATATTACGCTATTCTGGACGATCAACCTATGGCTGCCTAATTTAAACCAAACAGTCTCCGGTAAGACGGGGCAGTTCAAATTCAATAGCAATCAACACGCGAGCGATACAGCATTCAAGCGACAGCCTCCTAGGTAAAATTTTGCGTTAGTTTTATACTGTTGGCTAGAGTGCAACGGTCGAGAGAACAGTCTGATCCCAGTTCACTGTCCCTCCACGATAAACCCTCGATATCGTGACCCTTGGAAGCGATGTTGTGCTGTTTCCTGATATTCAGGGCTGCGATACCAGGCTCGTGCGGCATCCATATCGGGAAACTCAAGGATAACCGCGCCTTCGATCTCGTCACCCTCCAACGTCTCGATTGTCCCGTAATCCGTAAGAAAGGTCACATCGCGGCCTGCGAAGCTCGCGCCGACCTTAAGCGAATATTCCTCGAGCGCGACGGGATTGGTCGTCTCTTCCCGTATGAAAACGACATATGCTCGCATGGCAGAAATCTCCTTGTTCAAATGTTGGTCGGCGATGGTTTATTCGACGCCCAGACCGTTCTGCGGCCGAGGGGCAAAACGGTCGCTGCACGCCGGTGATTGTTGAGCCTCTTCGGAGAGCTGTTTAGATCCGCTCGGAGCGACGCAATTCAGCGGAGGCACAAAAATGCGCATCGACTTAGTCGGAGGTCCGATTCGGCGCCAAGTCGATCCCGCGGGCGGTTCGGCCGACTTGCCTTGAACGCAGCCTGCCAAGCTAAACGCTAAGACTGCCGCTGCTGCTGCTTTAAGGGCAAGCTCATGAAATAAGTCCATTTCGCCATTCCCCAGATCAAGTTTCAAAGTTTTAGGGGGTGCTCGCCCGTATCGCGGTAAGGCGTGGTTCACTAGAATACTGGCGATAAGTTGGAGCGCATTCAGAAGCCTTCTAGAACGATCTTGCCCCGCGCCTTGCCGCTCTCGATCAGCGCATGAACACGCCTGAGATTGACGGCGTTGATCGGCGATAGGCGCTTCGTGAGCGTGGTGCGGAGCTTGCCTGCCTCGACGAGAGCGCTCACCTCGCTCAGTATCCGACCCTGTTCACTCATGTCGGGCGTGCCGTATATCGGCCGCGTGAACATAAACTCATGGTGGATCGACACCGCCTTGCGCTTGAACAGCATGATGTCGAAGCCCTCTGGATCATCGATCAGAGCAAAACGGCCCTGCGGTGCGATCAATTCGGCGATGTCAGCGACATGGTCCGCCGTGTGGGTCGTCGAAAACACGAACGCCAAGGCGCCGATGCCAAGCGCTTCGACCTGTGGAGCCAGCGGCTTAGAATGATCGAGGACATGGTGCGCGCCGAGCGTCTTGACCCAATCCTGCGTTTCGGGACGTGACGCCGTTGAGATGACGGTGAGATCTGTACATTGGCGAGCGATCTGCACAGCAATCGAACCGACGCCTCCGGCGCCACCGATGATCAAGATGGCGGATGCGGCACCCGGAATCGGTTTGTTCACATCCAGACGGTCGAAAAAGGTTTCCCACGCCGTAAGTGTCGTCAATGGCAGCGCGGCGGCTTCAGCCCAATCCAGCGACGGGGGTTTCTTGCCGACAATCCGTTCGTCGACCAGATGGAGTTCCGCATTGGTGCCCGGACGGGCGATTGAACCGGCATAGAATACTTCGTCGCCCGGCTGGAACAATGATACGGCCGGCCCCACGGCGCGCACGATGCCGGCGGCGTCATAGCCTAAAACCATCCAATCGCCGTCCTTCGGCACCGTACTTCGGCGGATCTTGTAATCGACCGGGTTAACGGAAACCGCTTTCACCTCGATTAGAAGGTCGTGGCCGGCGGGCGATGGTTCGGGCAGATCGATATCGACCAGCGACGCCGCGGCATCGATCGGTCCGGGCACTTTATATCCAACGGCTTTCATGTCTATGTCTCCAATTCTTTTTTTTCAGGGCCTGTTTGCCGCAGCTTCAGCAAGGGCCACTACGGGCAGTCGCTGCTGAAATGCGGAACGATTTCGCGTCCAATTTCGTCGAGGACATCGGCGACAGGTCTTCGGCTAAACTTGAGGTTCAGCGCGACGTGGTTGACGCCGATCGAGCGCAGATTATCGAACAAATCGGCCAGTCGCCGCCGACCCAGCCGAAATCCAAGATGGATGGGACTGGCAGGTGCGTCCGGATCCTCTGCAAGATCAACGTAGAGCGATTGGGCGATCGGCTTGAACCCGGTCCCTACGCGGGCGAGCGCTTCGCGCCAATTCAATGCGACCTGCGCCTGTCTGATCACGTCGCGCGGGTATGTGACCCAGCCATCGCTTCGCTGCGCGATCCAGTCCAACGATTGCTGGCTCTGCCCGGTGACGAGTATCGGCAGGCGCAGGGAGAGGGGCTTGGGCACAAGGTCGCCGCCGCCGGTAAGCTGCCCATAATGCGCCGACGCATGCACAGGAAATCGCTCCTTGAGCAACGCCTCGGTGTAATCGAACGCGTCGCGGAAGAGTTCGCCGCGCAGCGTTGCATCGCGGCCATAGGCTGGAAACTCTACCGGGCGATCACCCGCGGCGGCACCGAACACCAACCGCCCATCTGATAAATGATCGAGCGACGCCGCCGCTTTGGCGACATCGATCGGATGGTGGAGTGGAAGGATGATGGCGCCCGTAGCAAGCGCGATGCTATTCGTGTGTGCCGCGATTGTAGCAAGCCAGACGAACGGATCATAGATCTGCCCGAGGTCGGCGAACTGAGGATCGTTCAGCGGCACGTCACGCGCCCACAGTGCTGCGAAACCGAGACTTTCGGCTTGCTGGGCCAACTCGATCTGGTCGCGCATCCCCGGCTCGGGCCCGTCAAAGGACTCGATCGGGAAATAGACGCCCACGGTCAACTTCTCCTGCGCGAACATGGAGGTATAGCCGCGGCCGAAAGGGCTCGGGCCGACATTCTCGGCCCACGAAGGGGCAATGTTCATTTCTCCATCCTCTTTTGGAGACGGCCGAGGCGGGGGATATGGCCCCGGCCAACCACACGATGTTTTAGGCGGCGCGCTGACGTGCGCCTGCTTCACCTGACACGTCGATCACGACCTTGCCGCGCAAACCCTGTGCAGATCCATTCTCCAGCAGTGCGTGCGCCTCGCCCATACGAGCGAGCGGCAGCGTTGCGCCGATCACAGGCTTAACCAGGCCGCGTTCCACCAGGTCTGTGAGCGCATCGAGTTTGCCGCGGTTCTGACGCGTAAACACGAAGTGATAGGACGCGTTCTTGCCCCATGCCTCGATGAGGTTCTGCGGCTGCCCGATATCGACGAGGCTGACCACTCGCCCGGCATCAGCGAGCGCGAGCGGGCTTCGTGTGAGCGTGTCGCCCCCGATCGTGTCGAAGATAACATTCACTCCCTCTCCACCAGTCAATCGTGCAACCGCCTCCACATAGTCTTCAGCGGTAAAGTCAATCGCCTCGTCGGCACCAAGCGAGCGCACGAAATCGTGGTCGCGGCCAAGCGCCGTCGTGATCACCTGTGCGCCGAGTGCCTTGGCCACTTGGATTGCAATCGTGCCGACGCCGCCTGCGCCGCCGTGGATCAGGAT
>JAEZGD010000647.1 GCA_023417165.1 Planctomycetota bacterium | reverse complement strand
GCCTGATGGACGATCACGCCGCCGTTGATGCAGAGCAAGCTGGTCGGAATGCTCAATTTCTCGGCGAAAACCGTGAACTTGTCGGCGACGCCATCGCCGTCGGTATCTTCGCAGATGCGAATGCGATCGCGCCCTTCGCCGGGCTTTTGCATTTCGTTCGGATAATCGACCGTTTCCGCCAGCCACAACCGCCCGCGCTCGTCCCAGGTCATGGCGATCGGCTTGCCGATCTGCGGTTCGGCCACAAACAGCTTCAGCTCAAAGCCGACTGGCGTTACATAGTGCTTCTGGGATTCCGCCGGTTCGAGCGGCTTTTGCATCTTGCTAATCGGATCAGCTTGCGTACCCCATCGTTCGCCTGCGGGATAGAACGGCACCTTGGCCGGCTGATATTCGAACGGCTTCACGTCCTTGCGCTTCGCGGTCATCTCGCGACGATCGCTAAACGCCCCGACGAGTTGCGGGTCTTGGCCAACAGCCCATCGCGTGCCGCGTTCGATCAGGTTATGAAAGCCGGGATTGCCCCATGTGCGTTCATCATGTCCCCAGGCGGTATAGAACACGCGGCCTTTACCGTGCGTGCGCACCCAGGTCCACGGCTCTTTGCCTTCTTTGTCTTCACGGTACTCCAGCACCGTGCGCTCCTGCTCGTTGTGCTTGTTGTGCACATACGTCTCGTCCCAGCTTTCAAAACCACGAAAGCCTTTCAGTAGTTCGTGGTTCGGCTGAGCGATTTGCGTGCGGAAGGTACCGACGCCGTGGCGTTGGAATTGCGCGCCGACCAGTTCGACATACTTTGGCGAATTGAGGAAGCAGTACGACGCGCTATGAATCGGCAGGAAGCCTTTGCCGCTGGCGACGTAATCGAGTAATGCCTTCTCTTGCTCGGGCTTGATCTCGACCGTGTTCGCATAGATCAACAGGCCGTCGTACTTGGCCAGCACCTCGGCTTTGAGATCCTGCATCTCTTCGGAATACGTCCAATCGATGCCGCGCGCTTTCATGACCGGGGCCAACTGCTCGAAGCGTTCGCGCGGGCGATGATGCCCTTGATCGCCCAGAAACAGGATCTTGATGCGCTCCGCCGCCGCGACCGGACTGGCCAAGAGCAGAGCGCCGATCACTAGCCAGCAAGCCTTAGCACCTAAATGAAGCGGCATGGCAAAGTTCCTTACTGAACGAAGACTTACTCTAGCTTGTGTGTTGACGCTATCTCGCGGCACGAACTCACAGACGAGCCCTATGCGAAGTCGCAGCCACAGCGACCACTTTCGCTATTTTGCGTCACAGTCAATACCACGTCCATGAGAGCCTGCGCAAACGAAATGAGATTTTTCACCGCTGCAAGCGTGCGGTATACTGGGTTTTTGCCATTTTCGAGTCCGCCACGACGAACTAGGCCTGAGAAATGTCACAGCCCAGCCCTGCTACAGACCCACGCTTTCGCCGGCGTTCGGTGGCCTTGTTAATCGAAACCTCCAACGCCTATGCCCGCGGGCTGCTGACCGGCATTACCGCGTTTTTGCGCAGGCATGAGCCGTGGTCGATTGTCTTGCCAGAGCAGGAGCGCGGCGCGCTGCCACCGCAATGGCTGGCCAATTGGCGAGGCGATGGCGTGATCGCGCGGCTTGAAAACGAAGAGATCGCCCGCTCGGTCATGCGGCTGGGCGTGCCAGTCGTCGATGTTAGCGCCGCCCGCGTAGTTCCTTCAGTGCCTTGGGTCGAAACCAACGATATGGCCATCGCAGAGTTGGCGTTCCGACATTTTGTCGAGCGCGGTTATCGTCACTTCGCGTTCTGTGGCGACGATCGTTTTCAATGGTCGCGCTGGCGGCGCGATAGCTTTGTAAACTTCGCCACTCAGACCGGCGCGACCTGTCATGTATACGATCAGAACGAACTGGTCGCCTGGGTGCAGGCCTTGCCGAAGCCGTGTGGCGTCATGGCGGCCTATGACATTCAAGGACAGAAGCTGCTCGATGCTTGTCGCACCGCCGACGTCGCGGTGCCTGGCGATGTCTCGGTGGTCGGCGTCGACAACGACGAAGTCTTGTGCGAGTTGTGCGCGCCGCCCTTATCGAGCGTGGCTCCTGATGCCTTTCAAACCGGCTTACGCGCCGCCGAGTTGTTGCATCGCATGATGAACGGCGAAGCGGTGCCCCCCGTCGGCTACTTTCTGGAACCGTTGCGGTTGGTGGTGCGTCAGTCGAGCGATGGCATCGCAATTGCCGATCCGCAGATTGCCGCTGCCATGCGATTGATTCGCGAGCACGCATGCGATGGCCTGCAAGTGGTCGATGTGCTTAACCGCATCGGTCTGTCGCGGCGCTCGCTCGAAAGCCGCTTTCGCAAACATGTCGGACGCTCGCCACACGAAGAAATCTTGCGGCTGAAACTCGAGCGCGTGAAAGCGCTCCTCGAAGAAAGTGAGCTGACGCTGCCCGATATCGCGCGGCGCACCGGTTTCAAACATGATGAATACCTGAGTGTCGCCTTCAAGCGCGTCGTGGGCATGCCTCCTTCGACCTATCGCCGCGAGCGCCGCGGCACCTAACGCATCACGCGCGACGGATCACACCAACAAAAAAGGACGAAGCCGCGCTTCGTCCTCTTGCTGTATTTATCGCGTCGGCAAACGCTATCGCTGGCGATTCTTCTCCACAATAGCTGCCAAAATCAATGCATAGGCGGCAAAGCGAAACCAATAAATAAAGTGGTCCTCGGACACCTCGCCTAGGCTAAACATGGCCACGCGAATCGCACTGAGAATGCCGAACGAGATGGCAAACATAATAAACAGGCGGTCGCCAGTCCTGCGCCAAAAGCGCAGAAAAAACAACGATGCAATGGCATAGCCGATGGCGATGCCGCCCATCAAAAAACTATTGAGCTCGTCACCAGGATCGATACTGACGGTCTCTGGCGGCACTTGCCCTATCCACGTCGGCAATGTGAACCATTCATTCATGAGGGCGTCTCGATCGCTTAGGTAGCATCCCAAATCAACCCTACCAGCAACATCACCACACTGATCAGAGCGGCGGTATTCGCAGGAACATCAAACAGATAGGTAGGCGGCGTCACCACATCCAAAAACAGCAGCACATTGTTAACGGCCATGCCCACAAAGCACAGCGAACTCCACATCAGCAAGCGTCCGGCGCTGCCGCGCGCGGCACGCCAGAGCAAGACAGCGCTTGCCAGACTCGTCGCGGCGCACAAGATATAGACAAGACCAGGCATGCTAGTTCTCCGGCTTGGGCTTGCGCAGGCGAAACGCGTCCGCAAAGCTTTGCAGCTTGTGCATCGGCCCGGCATAGATCAGGTTGATCACTGTCACGCGGCGCTCTTGATAGAGCTGCGACAGATCACGCACCAAGGGTTCGACGGCCGGCTCCGCCGGGGCAAAGCGATAGCAGAGCGGCAGCGACTCGGTGGCGACCACATATCCACGCGCGCGAAAACCCTCCAGCAAGGTCGCCATGGCCTCGGCGCCCGTGTATAGCTCGCGGGCGGCAGCGTCCGCGGTCCACTCCCGACTACTGTCTTTATGCAATAGCAGCAGTAGTTCTAATTGCGCGATCGAGCCAATCTCGTTGACAATAAAGTCGCGGAGATCAGCACGAATGTCGTCGGGCATGATTCATCACGGCGTTGTAAGACACCGGATCGCGCGTAGGCGGACGGAAAAGTTTCAGATTACAAATCTACGCTGAATTGTAGTCCTTTTCGGCGGACTGCAAAACCCACGATCGCGCTCCAGCCAGAAAATAATACAGCGATGTCTAGTGAACGCTTGTTGCACTAACCCCAGCTGGTTATCGTACATTCAACCTTCCTCGCCTCCTGCACTTTGGGGAGTCCCCATGCCATTGCGATTGACGTTTCTTCCCTTGCTGCTTGTCGCCCTGATGACGCTGCTGGCGGCGCCTGGCCAAAGCGCTGAGTGGCCCGAGTTTCGCGGCCCGCGCGGGCAAGGGCACAGCGACGCCCAGAACCTGCCGCTCACTTGGAGCGAAACCGAAAATATCGCCTGGAAGACAGAACTGCCTGGCAAAGGCTATTCGAGCCCGGTCATCGATGGCGAGCAAATCTGGATGACGTATGCCATTGATGAGCCGCTGTCAGAAGCCGCGAAGCAAGAGAAGCTGAAGAGCAACACCGGGAATCAGCCGTTGCAAGTCGTCGGCACGGTGCACATGCACGCAATTTGCGTGAACCGCAAGACAGGCAAGATTGAACATGACGTGGAGTTGCTGGTCGAACGCGATCCACAATGGACGCATGCTCAGAACTCCTTCGCCTCGCCGACGCCCGTGCTGGCCGATGGCAAACTGTATTGCCATTTCGGCACGCATGCCACCGCTTGTCTCGATACGCAAACGCGCCAGGTGCTGTGGACCAATACTGAAACCAAGATCATGCACGAAAACGGCGCAGGCAGCTCGCCCGTGCTGGTCGACGACAAGCTGATTTTTCATTGCGATGGTAGCGACGAGCAATATATCGTGGCGCTCGACGCGCGCACCGGCCAAATCGCGTGGAAAACTCCGCGCAGCGGCGAGATGCGTTCGGATCCGCAACTGCGCAAAGCTTACGGTACGCCCATCGTGATGGACTTTGGTGGTCAGCGTTCGGTGATCTCGCCCGCCGCCGACTGGCTGTACGCCTATGATCCGCTGACCGGCAAGGAACAGTGGAAGGTGTCATACGGCATCCTCGGCTTTTCGAATGTGCCGCGCCCCGTAGCCGGAGACGGACTGGTGTATGTCAGCACATCGTTCATGCAGCCAGAAATGCAGGCATTGAAGGTCGATGGCGTCAGTGCTACGCCTGTCATCGCCTGGCGTAACAAGAAGGGCGTGCCACGGATGTCGTCGCCGCTGCTGGTCGGCAGCGAGTTGTACATGGTCAGCGACAACGGCGTGGCCAGTTGCCTCGACACCAAGACCGGCGAAACGCTCTGGAGTCAGCGGCTCGGCGGTAATTTCAGCAGTTCGCCGCTGTTTGCCGATGGCCGCATCTACGTCGGCAACCGCGAAGGCGAAACATTTGTGATCACCCCGGGACGCGAGTACAAACTACTCGCCACCAATAAACTCGACGACGCGATCATGGCTTCACCTGCCGCATTGGATGGCGCCATCTTCCTGCGTACCGAGAAGGCGATTTATCGGATCGAGAAGCCAAAGCAACCCTAGAGTCATTCTCTCACCTGGCGACCACCTCATGCGCTGCTTCTTCATTGCCGGCCTGTGTCTGCTGTTAATGTCATCATCGCTGTGGGCCGATGGTCCTGCCGACAATAATCCAGAGGCAGTGCGACGGTTGCCGAAACTTGGCATTGAGGTGCCGGCCGACAAGCGCGCCGAACTAGAGGCGGGACTAAGCAAACTCGCCGCCGCCATCGCCGAATTGACTAAGAAGCAAGACGCCAAGACTGCCTCGCTGCTA
>JAEZGD010000622.1 GCA_023417165.1 Planctomycetota bacterium | reverse complement strand
ATCTTGATCGGCATGCTACCAGTCTGTTTGTCCAAAAACGGCCGGTCAAGGCACCTGAAGTCTTGCGGAGCAGGCCATTGAGCCGATTTACCTGTATTCTCTGGCCCTACTTCCCGCTACGATCGTCGAAATGCTGACCTACGAACGCCTGAATACGCTGCTGAATTCCCTACCGCGTCTGACCATTGGCCTGGTCGGCGATCTGTTTCTCGATCGCTATTTGCACTTGGTGCCTGGCGTGTCGGAGATGTCGATCGAAACCGACCTCGAGGCGTACCAGATCGACTACGTGCGCAACTCGCCCGGCGCGCTAGGAACCGTGATGAACAATCTGGCGGCGCTTGGCGTTGGATTGCTGGCGCCGGTCACCGTCCTGGGCGATGACGGTCATGGCTATGACTTGCTGCGTTCGATGGGACGTTTGCCCATCGACAAAAGCCACTTGCTGTGCCGTCGCGATCGCCTGACCCCCACCTATACCAAGCCGCTACGTCAACATGCCGATGGCCACTGGGATGAGCTCAACCGGCTGGATGTGCGCACACGTGGGCCGCTGACCGAAGCCGCCACGCAAGAAGTTTGCCAGCGCGTGCGCGATGTCTTTCGCACGTCGGACGGGTTGATCGTCCTCGATCAGATCAACGAGACCAATTGGGGCGTGGTCAATGAAGCAGTCCGGGCGACACTGGCCGAGCTTGCCGCGGCTTCGCCGGAGAAACTAATTTTTGTCGATAGCCGCGCGCACCTCAGCGAGTTCACTGGGACCACGCTTAAAGGCAATCGTTTGGAACTCGCCCGGGCGGCCAATGTGCTGGAAGGCGCATTCTCGAAGCCGCAGGCGGTTGCCGTGGCATTGGCGCAGCGGAACCAGCATCCGGTGTTTGTCACACAAGGTGCCGAGCCGACGCTTGTCGCACGTCCTGATGGCACCGTGGCAGAAGCACCCGCCATGGCGGTTCCTGGTCCGCTCGATATCGTGGGAGCCGGTGACAGCGCCACGAGCGGCATCGTGGCGGCGCTGCTAGCCGGAGCCAGCGACGTCGAAGCAGCCGCCCTCGGCAACTTGGTAGCTTCCATTACCGTCCAACAATTAGGCACAACCGGCACTGCCACGCCGGATCAAGTCCGTGCTCGCTTCCATGAAGCAGCATAAAGAGGCAGCTGGTCGAAAACCGCACACATGTTCAAGTGTGCGAATGCGCCCGCGCGCTGGCTGACTCACCTATCTGGTGGCAGCGAGACCGCTTTTTTCGCCGACTTCTACGAGCATTTCGCACTTGGCAGGCTTTGGCACGGCCTTTGCTTTTATAGTGTTTGTCGCGGCAACGCACACATCGACGGGGCAGTCGATATTGGGTGTTGCTCGCGACACATTTTTTCCAGGAGCATGACGCACGGGGCAGGGCGTCATGCGACTGGACCTTCATCATCCCTTAACAGCGTTGCCGCATTCATTCCGGTGACGCTGTTGTTGTTTCTTGAGATCTGCAAGGGCGAAGCGTTACCAGCCCGCTTCCATCTGCGACACGATCTGCGTCGCCAGGCGTTGCACGATCTTTTGCTGAGCGCTGGCCATCGATTGGCCGGCTTCGGGAATGAGCGTCGAAGATTGCACGATGCCGACAACCGTGTCGTCCAGCGGCATCGCACTGCGCGTAATAAGATTGCCTTGGCGATTGCGCCACAGCATTTGCACTTGCCAGGCGGTTTCGATACTGCGCGGCTCGTCGAGTCCATTCTCGCCCGTGACACGCTTGGTATCGGCAGTGATCTTCACTTCCAGCGTGCTATCGGCATCGCTGGCATTAACCACCTTGTACGGGGTCGAAGTTTCGATCTCTTTGACTACCGCTTCGGTCAGTTGCTCGCCTAGGTTACGGCGAAAGCTCGACGATTCGATGATCGGCACGTGCACGGTTTGCACGTCCGGCCGATACAGCGAGCACGCGCCAAAACGATAGATCGAACAGCCGCCGCCAGTCAGCAGCAACGTCAGCAGCAGCGTTGTTCGCAAGAGCTTCATAATCAGTCTTCTGCCGAGGCCCTTGGCCTAACCCTATCGCTTGCTGACCGGTGCGTCGCTGCTATAGAACCACGGCTTGGCCGGTTCTTCGCGTGGGAACAGATTCACCAACCACTCGAAGCGCTTCGGCGGCATGTCTGGATACGACACCTGCTCCGCCAGTTGCTCTTTCGCCCTGGCGGCAAACGGGGTGTCGTCGTACGTGTCGACCAACGTCTGCTGATACAACCGCGCCGAGCCGTACTCGCCACGCTTACAGAAGTATTGCGCGACATCCCACTCGCGCTCGGCCTTCTTGTAGCGCACTTCCGCCCAGGCGCGAGCCAGATATTCCTGCTCTTCTTTGGCTTCTTTGGGGAACTGCTTGCGAATTTGCTTGATCAGCTTTTCCGCTTCGTCGAGTGCGTCGCCGCTGTAGTCGGTCCCTTGATAGCACAGCAGCTTCGTCTTCAGCCCCAAATAGTGAGCTTTGAACTGGTGCTCGCTAGAAGGAAACGCTTTGCGCAGGTCGCCGTAATACTCGTCCGCTTTAAAATAGTTGCCGTGCACGAAGTGCGCGTTCGCAGCGGCCAGCGTGGCGTCGTCGGCTAGCTTGCCTGACGGATCGTCGATGCGAATCTTGTCGTACACTCGCAGCGCGTGCCCGCGCGTATCGCGCCAAGGCTTGCGCTTGTTGGAGTAGTTGACTTCGAACCAATATTCGTGATTCTCGTCCGCGAGCGACAGCCAGTATTGGCCGATCGTGTAACGCCGGGCGTCGATGGTATCCATGTGCTTGGTGCCGGGATACTTCTTGATCAGCTTTTCGTACATGCTGTTCGCGCGAACGTACGAATCGGCAAAGAAATAGCTCTCGCCCGCCATATACAGGCCGTCTTGCTCTAGTGCCGAGTCTGGCCAGCGCTTGGCTGCTTCGTAATACAAGGCGGCGGCTTCCGTGAGCAGCGCCGCACGATTTTCCTCAGGCCCGGCGATCGCCTGGCGGTATTTTTCTTCAGCCTGCGAATAGCGCGCACGAGCCAGTTCGGGCTTCGGCTCTTGCCCGGTCAATTTCTTGTACGACTTGGTCGCGTTTTTCGACCAACTGAGCGGAGAAAGACTGTCCCAGAGGCTCGAATCTTCCTTGTCGACTTCGGGAGCGTCGAGCGAGTCCTGGTACGACGCCTGGCGAATTTGGCTCTCGCCGGTGCCCGTCTGATCGGTGATTGAAGCGTCAGCCGGCGGGCTGGCCTTGCGTGAGCCCAGGGTCGCGCAGCCGCCGAGCGCTCCTAGCGCTGTCAGCAACAAGCAGATTCCCAACGGGCGAACTTCAAGCATCCGGACGTCCTTGTCCTGTGCGGGTTGCGTCCGGCTTTGGCCAGACCGACTTACACAAGTGTTCCTAAGTACGAAACCATTCGCGGCCGCTTGCCGAGCAAGTTGGCAAAGTAATGGTTCAGTACGCCGCGCAGCTCTCCGAGCCGCGCGCGATCTAGTTGGCTTTCGGCCCACGGGCGTTGGTCGCTCGCGAGCATGCGCATCTCGGCGATCGTCGCGGCTTGCACGCTAGCCACCTGGCGTTTGCCACTGCGGCACTTGGGGCAGAGCACTCCGCCGGACAACAGCCCTAACGAAACTCGCCCCGTGCTGGCAATCGGCGTGCTGCATTCAACGCACGACTCGAGTTCCGGCAAATGTCCTACGAACCTCAATAGGGTTAGTTCGAATCGCGCAATGACGGCAGGCACATCGCCTTGGCCGTCAAGGGCCGCGAGTGCCGCGTCGGCGGCTTCAAACAGTTCCGGATGAGGATCGCCCGGTTCGGTCAGGTCGTTTAACAGCTCGGCCAGGTAATAGCCTGCATACAGTCGCGACAAATCGCGCGTCGCCGCGCGGAATCGCCGTTCGAGCTTGGCCTCGGTTAAAAGGTCGAGCGCGTCGGACGATTTGTGGAGGAACACTATGCGACAGACCGCCAGCAGGTCAAGGGCAGACTCAAACGCACTCTTGGGCCGCCTTGCTCCCTTTGCCAGCCCGCTGATCTTGCCGAAATCCCGCGTAAACAACGTCACCACCGCGCTCGACTCGCTAAAGTCGACCAACCGGATCACGATCGCATCGGTCTTTTCGGATGACATTGAACAGTGGGCAGTAGGTAGTGGTGAGCGGTTGGCAGAAGTCGAATTATACGCAGCTAGCGTTGCTTGCGCTGAGGGCGGTTGGATTTTGGAACACGGCAAAAGTATTCGATCGTGCGCCCCAAGTGGAGATAGTAATACTCATCGCCGTCGAAGTGGATGTGATAAATCGATCCATTCACGAGCACGGCCACGCTATTTGTGTCGCTAGCAAGCACCTGATAAGTATTCGTTTCGCGCGTGCCGTCCATCTCCGACGTCGTACGCTTGGGCGTCCAACGTACGACCAACTTGCCAAAGATGGCACGATAACGGCGCTGGATCGTCGGTGTCGCCGTGGCCGGCCACAGATGCCCCTCAAAGGTTCGCTTGCGATCCGATTTCCATGTCCCCAATAGCCGCCTGTCGATCAATGCCGGCTGAGGAGAGACTTTCGTCGTACGTTTGGCGGTAGCAGGTTTACGATTCGCCATGGCGACTCACTCCACACTGGCCACTGCCCGCTGCTCGCTTCTCACTCGTCGTAACGTGGTGAGAGGCCAAACAAGGCGAGGTATTCACGCTCTTTCAGACGCATCTCGGCTTTGAGTTCGGGTTCCAGGTCGTCGTAGCCGGCCAGATGCAAGGTGCCGTGGATGATGTAGAGCAGCATCTCGTCCTGCGGTTGCCAGGCGAAATGCTCGGCCTCTCGGGCGGCATAATCGGCGCTGATGATGATCTCGCCTTCGATGCGCTCGTCATCTTCTTCCAGCAGAAAGCTCAGCACGTCGGTTGGGTAGTCGTGCTGCAAATACTGGCGATTGAGCTGGTGCATCGTCGGATCGTCAACCACCGCAATGCTGATCGTCGCGCGCTCGATCCCCTCGCCTTGCAGAACCCGTTTCACACCCTCTTTCAATTGTCCGCGATCGATCTTGTACGCGGACTGCTGGTTATTGATAGCGACTTTAATCATCGGTAAGGCGTAGGGTGTGGCG
>JAEZGD010000586.1 GCA_023417165.1 Planctomycetota bacterium | reverse complement strand
GAAGGAGGCGATGGTATTCAGGTATGCGCCGCGATTCGTGATGTCACCGAGCGCCGCCGCGTGATGGAACAGATTCGTCAGCTCAATGACGAACTCGAAGATCGCGTGGCCGCGCGGACCAGTGAGTTAGCCGCCACGAACGAAGAATTGTTGCAACGCAATCAAGAGAACGAGATGTTCGTTTATAGCGTCTCGCACGACTTGCGCTCGCCACTGGTGAACCTGCAAGGTTTCAGCCAAGAGTTGGAAGGTGCCTGCGATCGCTTGCGGGCCTTGGCCGCGCAAGACGATGTACCTCCGCAGGTGCAAACAGCGCTCGATAACATCGTGACGAGCGATGTGACCGAGTCCATCCACTTTATTCGCACGTCCGTGGCTCGCTTAAGCGGCATTATTGATGCGCTGTTGCGGTTATCGCGCGCGGGACGCGTCGTCTATCAGTGGCAGGTTGTGGATGTTGCCGCCATCGTGCAGCGCGTGGTCGATGCCGCTAAAGGGACGATCGACAAACGCCAGGCGGTCGTCGAGATCGGCGAGCTGCCACCTGCCTGGGGCGACCATACCGCGGTCGAGCAGGTATTTGCCAACCTGATTCACAACGCCTTGAACTATTTGTCGCCAGATCGCCCGGCTCGCGTCCAGGTCGGCGCTATACCTGGCGAAACGAATCAACTCGTTTCCTATTTTGTGCGCGATACTGGCATTGGAATTGCTGTCGAAATGCAGGCGAAGATCTTTCAGCCCTTTCAACGATTGCACCCACGACACGCCCCGGGCGAAGGGATGGGATTAACACTCGCCCAGCGCATTGTTGAGCGGCATGGGGGGCGACTGTGGGTGGAATCGAGTCCTAATGTCGGCAGCACGTTTTACTTTGCTTTGCCTGGAGTGCAGCAAGCGATTGGCCAGGTTCCAGCCACCGAACCCGCAGGAGAGCGACTATGACGAACCCCGCTGTAACGATTCTGCTGGCCGAGGACGATTTGGGGCATGCCAGCCTGATTCAACGCAACCTGAAGCGCAACGGCTTCATCAATGATGTGATCCATGTCACCGATGGTCAGCAAGCGCTCGAGTTTCTGCGCTGCCAAGGCGAGTTCATCGGGCGAAAGCCGGGCGGGCCGCTGCTGCTGGTGCTGGATATCAATATGCCGCGCGTCGATGGTATCGAGGTCTTAGCGGCGGTGAAACAAGATCCGCAGTTGACCAAGTTACCAGTGATCATCCTGACCACGACCGATGACCCGCGCGAAGTCGCGCGTTGCTATGAACTGGGTTGCAACGTCTATATCCGCAAGCCAATCGAATACGACCGACTGGTCGAAGCGCTTCAGCGCGTCGGCCTGTTCTTGCAAGTAGTGACCTTGATTCGCGAAGACAATCTTTGATTTGACGAGAACGACATGGAAGGCACCCCAGCCAGAATTTTGATCGTCGAGGATGACGACGGCGTTGCGCGATTGCTGCAGAAGCGTTTGGAGCAGCTAGGTTACGAAGTGCAAACCTTCGCCTATGCCGGCGATGCGGTGCCGACGCTGCGCTCGGGAAATGTCGACCTGATGATTCTCGACTATCGGTTACCGGAGCCGCGCACCGGTCTGGAATTTTATGAAGAGCTGAAGCACGCAGGACATGATATTCCGGCAATTTTAATCACCGGTTTCGCCAACGAAGCGCTGATCATTACCGCTTTGCGCGCCGGTGTGAAGGATTTCGTCTCGAAATCGGTCGAGTTTCTCGACTACTTGCCCGAGGCCGTAGGACGCGTGCTGCGCCAACGACAATTAGAGCGTCGCCTGGCCGAGACGGAAGCGCGATTCGAGACGGTCTTTCGGCGCAGTCCGCTCGGCATCGCATTGACGCGGTTGACGGATGGACTATTCATCGACGCCAATGATGCGTTCTTGCAGACGGTAGGCTACACGCGACAAGAGTTAATCGGCTCAACATCTGCAGAATTGCGACTGTTACCGGAGTCGTTCGACCGCGGCAAGATGATTGCGACACTGCGGGCCGCGGGTTCCATTCGGCAACAGGTGCTGAACTCGAAAACGTTGCATGGCCGGGCGATTTCGCTGGAGCTATCGGCTGAGATTCTCGATTTCAATGGCATCGAGTGCTTGCTCTGCCTCACGCAAGATATTACCGAACGCCGGCGCGCTGAAGAGCGTTTGCGCTTGCAGCAGCGGGCGATTGATGCCGCCAGCGAAGGCATCATGATTGCTGATGCGCTAAACGCCGACTGGCCATTGGTATTCGTGAACCAAGCCTTCGAGCAAGTGACCGGATATCAAGCGGCGGAGGTATTGGGGCAGAATTGTCGCTTTCTGCAAGGGCCAGACACCGATCCCAACGTCGTCGCCGAACTGCGCACTGCCCTAGCCGAGGGGCGCCCCGTGACGGCTGAGATTCTCAACTATCGCAAAGACGGCGAAGCGTTTTGGAATCTGCTCTCGATCACTCCCGTGCGCGACGGGGAAGGGCGAATCACGCACTTTGTCGGCGTCCAACGCGATGTGACCGAGCGTAAGCTCTTCGCCGAACAACTGCGCCAGTCACAAAAGATGGAAGCGATCGGTCGACTGGCGGGCGGTGTTGCGCACGATTTCAATAACATTTTGACCATCATGCTCGGCAACACCGAAATTGCCTTGGAAGATCTGAACGAAGGACGCGATTGCCGGCCGCTATTGCACGAAATAATGCAAGCAGGCCAGCGCGCCGCCGGACTGACGCGCCAACTACTGGCGTTCAGCCGACGTCAGGTATTTGAACCGCGCGTGTTGGATGTGAACGTCGTCGTCAGGGATGCCGAGCGTTTACTGCGGCGTTTGATTGGCGAAGATGTCATCCTCTCGACGGCACTGGAAGAAAATCTGCGGCCGATCCTGGCCGACCCGGTGCAGCTTGAGCAAATCCTGTTGAACCTGACCGTTAACGCACGCGACGCAATGCCCCGCGGCGGGCGGCTGATTCTGGAAACTCGCAATGTCGATCTCGACCCGACGCATAGTCTGGCCGAAGGCGAGATTCGCCCTGGACCCTACGTAATGCTGGCGGTCAGTGACACCGGGCATGGTATGGACGCGCAAACGCGTTCGCGCATCTTCGAGCCGTTTTTTACGACCAAAGAGCGTGGCCGTGGCACCGGCATGGGGCTATCGACGGTATATGGCATTATTCAACAAAGCCAAGGTTATATCTGGGTCGAAAGCGAAGTCGGGCACGGCGCGACCTTCACGATTTACTTGCCGGCGCATGCCGCCAGTCGCGACGCGGCCCCTCGCCCCGCAGCGCGCCCCGCCAGCCAGGGAGGTACCGAGACGTTGTTGTTAGTCGAAGATGAAACTGCCGTCCGCACCATCGCCAGGCGGATGTTGGAG
>JAEZGD010000502.1 GCA_023417165.1 Planctomycetota bacterium | reverse complement strand
CCGCAGAAGTACGAGCAACTGATCGACGCTTGGGTGCTCGAGTACGCCGAGATGTACGCGTCGCAGCGCTGATGCAAAATCCGAATGACCAATGACGGCAGTGATTTTCATTGGTCATTGGTGCTTGGTCATTCGTCATTCATTCGACATTTGATTTTCGACATTCGACATTTCCCATGACCGAAGCCACCGTCCGTTACCTCGGCGATTTGCACTGCGAAGCCACGCACGGTCCGTCGGGAGCGGTGTTGCCGACCGACGCACCGGTCGATAACCAAGGCAAAGGCGAAGCGTTCTCGCCGACCGATCTGGTCGGCACCGCGCTGGCGAGCTGCATTCTGACCACGATGGCCATTGTCGCGCGCAGGCATCCCGATTGGGACATGACAGGAGCGACCGCCGTAGTGACCAAAGAGATGATCACCGCCCCGACGCGCCGCATCGGTCGGCTGGCCGTGCGAATTCATATTCCCAGCGACCTGCCCGCCGACGCCCGCAAGGCTCTGGAACTGGCCGCGCATACTTGCCCGGTGCATAAGAGCCTGCATCCGGACGTCGAAGCGCCGCTCGAATTCAGCTACGGCCCAGCGAACTCGTAAGCCAATACGCATTCGGACGAAGCAGGAGCTTCATCCTACGTAGGTTAAAGCTCCTGCTTCGTCCATTTGCGGGGGACGTAAGTCCCCTGGGCCGTCGTCCGAGGTGTGCGCCGCTGGCTCTTGTACCTGGCGTCGCCGAGCAGCGCTGGCGATTATTGGCGTGGTGCGCGCATTCAGGGAGCTCACGCTTCCCGCTCAGATATCGAGTAGCTCGAAGCCGTGCTTCGACCATCGTGCATTCGCGTAGCTGCACTAAGAGCACAGGGCCGAAGCTCGATCCTTCGAGCCGCGGCTGCGATGCGTGCTGGGCTTACTTCACTGGCGAGAGCGGCGTAACAGCGCCGACGAATTGATAGCGATACTGCTCGTTCACGCACTCCAGGCGATACGACGCGACGCTAGTTACTGGGTGCGGCTTGCCTGACGGATGGCGCGACATCAGGCGGAACAAATTGCGATTGATCGGAAAGGTTGCCAACTCGACGAGTTGGTTCTGAGGCACTCGCAATTGCTGCACGTGGCCATCCAATGGGCCGCCAAAAAATCGCACCTCAAAGGCATCCTGATACATGATGGGGCACTCTCTCTGTCTGCATCCGCTGTCGAAGGTTTCTGCCTTACGTTCCGACGTCAGGCTTTCAGATGCACTGTAAACGCAGCTTACATACCAGAAGGTATCGCGCCGATTGGAGCAAACATCGCGAGTTACCGCAATTCGAATCTGTTGCAAAAACTGCGTTGTTTATGGCAATCAAAGCTTCCTTAAGCACACCAATGGTGGATCTAGCAGTCCTAAAATACTGCCTTATGACGTCGCGCAGTTGCTAGCAGCAAGCCATCATCGGCAAGCATCGAAGCGCGCAAGTGTGTCAGTGTGTGCGAGCGCGCACCTTTTGCACATGTGCAAGTGCGCAGAAGCTCTCCAATCCTGAGCGGGGAACGTGAACTCTCTGTATCCGCGTTCCACGCCAATAGTCGCCAGCGATTCTCGGCGACGCGAAGAACCAGAGCCAGCGGCGCGCACGCCGCAGACGACGGCTCAGGCGACTTACGTCCCCCGCTCAGATGAATCAAACAACAACGCTGGTCAGCGACAGAAAGTCGCGTTGGTTGCGAATGGTATCGAAGTCGCGTTCGTCGGGCACCAGATCGCGATAGCCCGGATCGAGGTCGAACGCCCTGGCGAGATAGGTGACCGCCAGTTTCGCGTTCTTCGCCAGCGCCCAGTAGCAGGCCAGGTTGTAATAGACGATCCCCTGGCCGGGATCGATGTTCATCGCGTCTTCGAGGGCTTGAATCGCCAGGTCCAAGCGTCCGCAACGCTTGTAACACCAGCCCAGCGCCAGCCAGACATTCAGATTCTCGGGATCCAGCTCGGACGAGGCTTTGAGCGGTCCGACCGCTTCGGAAAATCGCTGCATCGCCCGCAGCGCTTGCCCGCGCAGATAGAGCAAATGCGAGTGCGGATCGTGATCGGCCGCGAGCAGAACTAGCGTGTCCAAGACGCGTTGCCCGACGCGATCGCGGACTTCGGGGCGCAGCGGCCACTGCTCGGCGAAGACCATCAATAGGTCGAGATAGCCCTCAGCTTCACGCAGGAGCTGCTGACGACGAACACGATGATAGGTCGAGAGAGTAGCCATTCGGACGCTTCCGAAAAGAGGTGCCGCGCCAAGCACGCCTCTGTATTCTACTCACGCACCGCTCGAAGCCCAAATGGAAAAAGTGAGGAGGGTATAGGTGCTAGGGGACAGGGGATAGCAGGCAGTGGGCAATGACACTTGCAGACTGTTCCCTGTCACCTATCCCCTACTCCCTCTCTCCCCTACTTTACCGCGGTGCAAAGTTCTAAGTAATGTCCATCGGGATCGACGAGATAGATTTGCAATGCGCCGTCGGGACGTGTGCGCCGCGGCAGATACGGGATCCCGCGAGCTTGCAGATCTTGCTCCCAAGCGTCCATGTCGTCGATCATCAGCGCCCAGTGATTGCCGCGAGTGTTCGATTGGGTACTGGCGTCGCGACCGCCAATCAAATGCAGCTCTTGATCGAGGCCTAGGCGAAACCAAGCGCCCGGAAAACTAAATGCCGGGCGAGGGATCAGTTCCAAGCGCAACACGTCGCGATAGAACGCCACGCTGCGCTCGACATCGGCCACATGCAGCGCCACATGATTTAACTGCAAGATCTTCATGGTTACCTACCAGGCGGGGTGATCGCTTTGAGCCTAGTAGACCGCCGCGCAGCATGCTAGTGGAAGTGGCCTGGACATGGCTTCGAGCTACGCTTCAACGAAAACAACCTGGACCTTGCGGACCAGGTTGTGGAGGTTTTCTGTTGGTCTAACACTTGTGTTAGACGGCGGCTGGCTGAGGATGGAGGGCCTCGGCGAGCGACTTCTTGGGCACCGTCAGCTTCAGCACCGGCGCGAAGTCAGTGAATTCGGCGTCGATTTGCGTCAGCAGTTCTTCCGCACTGGGTGCACCAGCAGGAGCGGCCTTCGCATACGATTCCAGGAACTTCTCGCGTTCGACCCATTCGGCATCGTTCAGCGGCGGCAGCAGCGAAGACAGCGACACCGACACCTGGCCGGGGCACGTCTTGGCTTTGGGCAACCACTCGTCGAGCTTCGTGTGCGCTTCGATATAAGTGGCGAATTCTTCTGGCAAGCTCCAACTGCGAGCCATCACGCCCGCAGCTTCGGCGTGCGTCCAGCCAAACTCGGCCTGCTCCAGGTCCGACAGCCGGGCGTGGCCATTGCCACGAGCTTCGATCAGCTTCTTGTACTGCTCAGGCAGTTCCTTGGCCAGCAGCGGCACCGCCATGTCTTGCAGCAACGCAGCGGCGAACAAGTCTTCGGCGTCTTTCAGGCCGAGGATCTTGCCCATCGCCCGGGCGAACAGGCCGCGACGCAGCGAGTCTTGCCACAAGCACTTCAGGTCGAAGGGACCGCACTTGGGATTCGGCATCAAGCTGAACACCGCGCTCCACAGTGCGAAGTTTTTGATCGTGCGAATGCCTACCAGCGTGATCGCCAGCTTGATGCTGGAGATCTCGCGAGCGAAGCCGAAGTAGGACGAATTGACGAATCGCAATACCTGGCCCGTCAGGCCCGGATCGGCTTCGATCGGAATCGCGAACTCGGCAGGGCCATTCTCGGGGTCTTGCGACAGTTCGAGAAGGCGGATTGCGCTTTGTGGCAGCGCCGGTAGCTGGGCTCCGGCGAGTAAATCTTTGAGTGTCGGCTTCCCGGTTACCTTAGCCATATGCCTTATGAACCTCACGTGGTTGGACAGTCGCGATTCGCGTGCCGCGGCAGGCGGGCGGCTTTCCCTGCAAACGCGAAACCTTGGAAAACCTAGGATGCAACGCGTAGCCGAGCAAACGATCGCCGCACAGATTGGGGGAGGTTGATCGCCTTTTCCGAACCCAGCCTCGCTACAACCCCGCCAAGCGGTGTAGCACCCACGTTGCCGAGTCGCCACATGTGGCCAATCCGCCACGGCGCTACCGATTATCCGTTGCCAAAAGACAACATTGGGCGCACTTTTCGCCACGACACGATCGCACCTAATTGCTTGCGGCGCAATGCATTACGAACGATTTTCGCGGGCGTCGCGCAGGCTGGCGCGACGATTGCGATTCATGATCGGCATGGAGCGACTACTACTGACACTGATCGTGATCATCATCCTGATCACCGGCGCTGCCTTGGCTGACTTGCCAGGGTTGGAAGCCGATGCCGAGGGGCGCGTGGCTGCCTATCAAAGCGAGCACGTCGAGTTCGACAGCGGCTGGAGACGCACGGTGAACGGCTGGGAACACGAATCCGCGTGGCGCACCCCACAGTCGGCGAAGACGTCGCCTGTCACGCGCATCAGCCCCGCAGTGGTCGGCATCCTGCAACTGCTGACCGCCATCGGCGCGCTAATCTTGTTTAGCAAGCGCAAACCCGTGTCAGCCGCTGGTTAACGCGACTGTTGAGGGCAAGCTATTGGCGAGGAAACGCCAACTCTTCCACGTGTTCGCCGCGCGCGATAATCAGCCGAGCGGTCATATCCAAGAACAGACCGTGATCGGCCACGCCAGTCATGCTGCGCAGGCGAGCGGCCAGCGTGTGCGGATCGTCGTACATTTCCGCAGGAAAACGGCAATCCAAGATATGATTGCCTTCGTCGGTGACCAACGGCGCGCCGTTCTTGATGCGCAGGCGCACTTCGGCTCCCATCTGCGCCAGGCGGCGTTCGACATTCCGAAAGCCGAGCGGAAAGACTTCGACCGGCAGCGGAAAGTTGCCCAAGCGGTCGACCATCTTCGAATTGTCGACCATCACGATGAAGGTCGCAGCGGCTGCGGCGACAATTCGCTCGCGCAGCATCGCACCGCCGCCCCCTTTGATCAGCCAACCGGCGCGCGTTGCTTCGTCCGCGCCATCGAACGCGACATCCAGCTCGAATTGCGACAGATCGTCCGCCAGCGGCACGCCAACTTCGATCGCCACATCGCGCGTTGCTTGCGAGGTCGGCACCCCAACGACTTGCAGGCCTTCGCGCCGAATCCGCTCGCCGAGCAGTCGCACCGCGGTGGCCGACGTGCTGCCTGAGCCGAGCCCCACGCGCATGCCGTTTTGCACGTACTTGACCGCGGCCGCGGCGGCCAACTGCTTTTCAGAATCTTGGGACATGGAAACTTGCTTTAGGGAACGTGCCAGCGTCACAGAGCCGCACGGTATCGATCATAACACGCCTCCGCCAGCCTCTTGGTAGCCCACTCGCTCCGTCGAGTGGAAAATCTCTGCAGAACGCCGGTCCTGCGACGGTTCGCCGCGTTCGAAGTTAGCAAAGAAGCCACGCCAGTGGTTGCTTTGCGCAAGGGTTCTGAAACCACGCCCAGATTTGCCGCTCGACGGAGCGAGCGGCCTACGTACAGGCGAGCGGCCAATGGGACGGGGTCTGAACAAAGGCGGGCGAAACTGCGTACAATCAGGGTTTACCCGCCCGCACCTCTTCAGGCCGTGCCCGCCGATGCTTGTCCTCGAGAAAGTCACCAAAGCCTTCCGCGAGCCGGATGGAAGCACGCTTCCCATTCTCGACATCCCGCGCTTTGCCGTCGCCGCTGGCGAGCAGATGGTGCTGGTCGGCCGTAGCGGTTGCGGCAAAACCACGCTACTGCACATCATTGCGGGCATTACGCGCGCCGATACGGGCCGCATCGTCCTCGATGGTGTCGATACCAGCAAGCTCAGCGAGGGAGGCGTCGATCGCGTCCGCGCCGCCAAGCTGGGATACGTCTTTCAGACCTTTAACCTGCTGCCAGGCTTTTCGGCGTTCGAGAACGTGCTGCTGGGCATGACCTTTGCGCGCGGACGCAAGGATCCCGCCCGGGCGAAGATGCTGCTCGATCGCGTCGGTCTGTCGCAGCGCGCGACGCATCATCCTGGCAAGCTCTCGGTGGGCGAGCAGCAGCGCGTGGCGGTCGCCCGCGCGCTGGCGAATCGTCCGCGACTTTTGTTGGCTGACGAACCGACCGCTAACGTCGATCCGGCGAATCAGGACAAGATCATTGAGTTGATTCGCGAGACGTGTCGCGAAGAGAACATCGCGCTGGTGATGGTCACGCACTCGATGGAAGTCGCCGCGCAGTTCCAACGCGTCGATCGCTTAGAAGACATCAATCAAGTCGTCAGCCGACAGTTAGCGGCCAGTAATGGACAGTAGATGACTGACCACTGACCACTTGCAAAGGTGCGGCTCGCGGACTCGCCACACCCTACTGACCACTGCCTACTAACCACCTGCCTGACTATGAATCTGTGGAAAATTGCCTGGCGAAGCATTCAACAGCGTGGCTTGGCGTCGGTGCTGACCGTCTTGTCGATGGCGCTAGGCGTCATGCTGGTGGTGGCGGTGCTGACGATCCATGGCGTCGTGTCGCAGTCGTTCGCCAATAACAGCACGCTGGGTTACAACGTGATCGTCGGGGCGAAAGGTGGCAAGCTGCAACTGACCCTCAACACGGTCTATTACCTCAGCCAGCCGGTCGAGAACCTGCCGTACGACGTCTATTTGGAATTCATGCCGGCCGAGCGCCGCCAGCAGGAATACGCCGCTTCGTTGCGACAAGCGAGCCTCGAAGCGCAGCAAGCCGCGCTGGCATTAACCGCCACGCCAGGCTTGGAAAGCGTCGCGACGATTGGCCTGTTGGCGGGCGACGAAGCGCTGAATAAGACCTGTACGCGAG
>JAEZGD010000482.1 GCA_023417165.1 Planctomycetota bacterium | reverse complement strand
ATGTGATTGTTGCACCAGGCATAAAGTTCGTCGGCATGCGGCGGCGATAACTCGCTTAAGTGCAGGAATCAAAAAGCTTTGTGAACATCGTGATGAAGTGAATTGCCTGGCATAAAGTCGCCTTTGGGTCCGCGAAAGTAGCGTGCTTCGGTATGGGCCCTAGTGGATAGAAGCCTCAGCGGGCGCTACTTTCGCGGAGCGAAAGGCGACTTTCAGCGGCTTATGCCCCGCTGACGATCGGGCCAAGGCGGCGTTACGATGGGCAACTTGCCAGTGACGACTTCCTGCGTTCATTACTCTTACGCAAATCCTATGAGCGATCCTTATTTTCAACAGTTGTTCGCCGAGCGCATCGGCGGCGCCAACTATGGCAAGGGCACCGAGATCTACAAGTTCGAGAAGATCAAGCGGGCCAAGCGCAAAGCGCTCGCCGAGTTTCCCGATCGCCCGCTGGTCGATTTTGGCATCGGCGAGAACGACGCGATGGCGCCCGAGTCGGTCCGCCAGGTGATGACGAGCGAGATCAACAAGCCCGAGAACCGCGGCTACGCCGACAACGGCATCGCGGCTTTCAAAGAGAGCGCCGCGCGGTTCATGCAGCGGCACTTCGGTGTGTCGATCGATCCGGTCAAGGAAGTCAATCACTGCATCGGCTCGAAGACGGCGCTCGCCATGCTGCCGGCGTGCTTCATCAATCCTGGTGATATCACGTTGATGACCGTGCCAGGCTATCCAGTCGCAGGCACGCATACGCGTTACTACGGCGGCTCGGTCTATCGCTTGCCGCTGCTGGCCGAGAACGATTTCTTTCCCGATTTGGATGGCATTCCGGCCGACATTCGCGAGCGCGCGAAGCTGCTGGTGATCAACTATCCCAACAGCCCGACCGGCCGCACGGCGACGCGCGCCTTCTATGAGAAGGTTGTCGACTTCGCGCAGAAGAACAAGGTCGTGGTGGTGCAAGACGCAGCGCACATGATGCTGTCGTTCGACGAAAAACCGCTGTCGTTCTTGCAGATTCCGGGTGCGAAGGATGTTGGCGTCGAAGTGCACAGCCTGAGCAAAGGCTGGGACATGATCGGCTGGCGCATCGGTTGGGTGTGCGGTCACGAACGCCTAGTGCAAGCCTTTGCGGACGTAAAAGACAACTGCGATAGCGGCCAGTTCATGGCGATTCAGAAAGCGGCTGCTGCAGCGGTCGATGACGATTCGATTCCGCAAGCGACGCGCACCAAGTATCGTCGCCGGCTCGAGAAGCTGGTCGCGATGCTCACGCGCAACGGCTTTCAGGCAAAGATGCCTGGCGGTACGTACTTCCTGTACGTGCCAGCGCCGAAGGGCCTGGCGAGTGGGCAGGCCTTCGCCAATGCCGAAGAAGCCAGTCAGTACTTGATCACCGAGCAGTCGATCGTCACGGTGCCGTGGGACGATGCTGGTTCGTTCCTGCGGTTCAGCGTGACGTATGAAGCGGCCGACGAAGCGGCGGAAGACAAGCTGATGCAACTCGCCGAAGCGCGGCTGAAGCAGATCCAGCCAGTGTTCTAAACCAGGTCGCCAGGCGGCTGCGGCTGCTCGGCTGACCGCATGTTGTATAGCAGTGCCAAGGACAAAGCGTGGGCTTTGTCCTTGGGCATCGAGTGACCCTTGCCCCTAATCGGTTCCGCCTCTTTTCGGGGCGAACTGAGTGCTGCATATCCAGGCAAGGCCTGTCGCAACCGCAGGCAACCACAGCCGGCAGCGGCGGGGACTGTATGTGGGACAGAAATTTTGTTGATCGCGTAAGTGTAAATAAATTAGTGGTTTAGGGAGAACTTTTTCGCCATTTCCTGGCTTGGCGCGCTAGTTGCGTTGGGCCGCTTCCCGGTCGTGGCGGGATCGCGAGTTTCTTTCGTCGTGCGTATTGTTGGCGCACTTCGCATCCTTCCGCCGGCCTAAAGGCGAAAGGATCTCTCGTGGAATTCATTACATCATCTTGGAGATTTGGACTACATCGGCTGCCACGCGGCCTGGTCATGTTGACGCTGTGCTGTGTGCTGGCGACGCTTCTGGGAAGCGTTGCCTGGGCACAGGACGAAGCGGCAACCGCACCGGGAACGGCCGCGACTGCGACCGAAACCCCTGCTGCAGAGACCGCGCCTCCGAAGACGACGGACGAGCGCATCGATGAGGCTAAAGGATTAGCTGCTGAAGCCGCGATCGCCGGGCATAACGCGTGGATGCTCACGAGCTGTGCACTTGTGCTGTTCATGACCGCGCCTGGCCTGGCGATGTTCTATGGCGGTTTGGTCCGCAAGAAGAACGTCCTTAGCGTGCTCATGCAGTGCGTGTTTTTGATGGGCCTGATGACGGTGATTTGGGCCACCTATGGCTACTCGCTCGCGTTCGGTGGAGCGAATCCGTTCTTCGGTGATGGCGAGTACTTGTTTATGAACAACGTGGCTCGTAGTTGGGATGCTTCGACCAACGCTCCGCATACCCCGATGTATGCCGAGGGTCTGCCGACGCAAATTCCGTTGCTGACCCACATGCTGTTCCAAGGCATGTTCTTCATCATCACGCCGGCGCTGATCTGCGGTGCGTTTGCCGAACGTATGAAGTTCAGCACGATGGTGGTGTTCTCGATCTTGTGGGGCACGTTGATTTACTGCCCGCTGTGCCACTGGGTGTGGGACGGCGGCATTCTGTCGTTTGCGACGACTGAGAATCTGAAGACGAGCAATAGCCTGATGGGCGGTGCGCTCGACTTTGCTGGCGGCACCGTAGTGCACATCAGCTCGGGCGTGGCGGCTTTGATGTGTGCGATTGTCATTGGCCGTCGCAATGGTTTTGGCAAAGAGCCGATGCCTCCGCACAACCTGACCTTCACCGTGCTGGGTGCTGCGATGTTGTGGGTGGGTTGGTTTGGTTTCAATGCTGGTAGCGAACTGGCTTCTGACGGACTCACTTCCAGCGCGTTTGCTGCGACGCACTTCTCGGCCGCTGCGGGTGCGCTTGCCTGGGCGTTCATGGAATGGTTGCTGCGTGGCAAGCCGAGCGCGCTGGGCGCTGCTTCGGGCCTGGTCGCGGGCTTGGTGTGCATCACGCCGGCCGCGGGCTTTGTGAACCTGATGCCTGCGTTGTTTATGGGCGCTGCTGCGGGCGTGGTCTGCTTCCTGGCTTGCACCTCGCTGAAGAGTGCGTTGGGTTACGACGATACGCTGGACGCGTTTGGCGTGCACGGCATAGGCGGAACGCTCGGTGCGATTCTGACCGGTGTGTTCGCCACCCGGGCGTGCTGGAATATCGACGGAGTCAACACGCTAGGCCTAATCGAAGGTTCGTCGCGCATCTTTGTGGGACAGATTGTCGCCACCTTGTTTACCTGGGTGTT
>JAEZGD010000398.1 GCA_023417165.1 Planctomycetota bacterium | reverse complement strand
GATGTCGCTTTCGCGCAAGATCTTGACGTCTTCGCCGTTGACTTCGATGTCGGTGCCGCCGTACTTGCCATAGATGACTTCGTCACCGACGACCACGCTCAACTGAGCGCGCTGGCCATTGTCCAGCAGCTTGCCAGGGCCAACCGCCACGACCTTGCCACGCTGGGGCTTTTCCTTGGCGCTATCCGGCAGCACGATGCCGCCAGCGGTCTTTTCTTCCGCAGCCACCGGCTCCACAACCACTCTGTCATCCAGCGGACGAATCTTGATCTTGGCCATGTATTGAGTTCCTTCTGTTTAGTAGGTCCGGCCTTTGGAGCCGGAACCAATGCTGGTTTTTATATGTCGTTGAAATAAGTCCCTTAAACGCGGCCCATGCTTGATGAAGACCGCGGTTTAAGGAGAAAGCTTGATCTGTAGGGGATGCTACTTTCGCGAAGCGAAGCGCGACTTTACATCATGCCGGGCATGCCGCCCATGCCACCCATGCCGCCCATTCCTCCCATGCCACCCATTCCGCCCATGCCGTGGTCGTGGTGATCGTGGTGATCGTCACCTTCGTCTTCCTTCGGCAGTTCGGTGATCAGCGACTCGGTGGTCAGCAGGAGGGCCGCGACGCTGGCTGCGTTTTGCAGAGCGGTGCGGACGACCTTGGCCGGATCGATCACGCCTTGCTTGACGAGATCGACATAGGTGCCCTTGTCGGCATCGAAGCCTTCGGTCTTGGTCTTCAGCTGGCGAACGCGATTGACGACCACCGCGCCATCGAAGCCGGCGTTCTGAGCGATCGCCCGCAGCGGTTGGTCGAGCACGTTCTTGATGATGTTGGCACCCGCACGCTCGTCGCCTTCGAGGCCGAGCTTGTCGATGCTCTTTTCGGCACGCAGCAGAGCCACGCCACCGCCAGGAACAATACCTTCGGCCAGTGCGGCCTTGGTGGCGGCGCGGGCGTCTTCGAACAGGTACTTGCGTTCCTTCATCTCGGTTTCGGTCGCAGCGCCGACGCTGATCTGCGCCACACCGCCAGCGAGCTTCGCCAGGCGTTCTTCGAGCTTCTCGCGATCGTATTCGCTATCGGTGCGCTCGATTTCCTTGCGGATCATTTCAGCGCGACCAGCGATTTCTTCCTTCTTGCCAGCGCCGCCGACAATGACGGTTTCTTCGCTGGTGATCTTGACCTTCTTGGCCTTGCCGAGGTCCTTGATCTGCACGCTTTCCAGATCAATGCCCAGGTCCTTGAAGATGGGCTGGCTGGCGGTCAACACGCCGATATCGCCCATGATCGCCTTGCGACGATCGCCATAACCGGGAGCCTTGACGGCGCACACTTGCAGGATGCCGCGCATCTTGTTGACGACCAGGGTCGCCAGGGCTTCGCCTTCGACGTCTTCGGCGATGATCAGCAGTGGCTTGTTGGCCTTGCTGATGGCTTCCAGCAGCGGGATCAGCTTCTTGTTGCTCGAGATTTTCTCTTCGAACAGCAGGATGTGGCAGTTTTCGAGCTCGACGGTGACCGTTTCAGGATTGGTCACGAAGTGCGGCGACAGGAAGCCGCGATCGAAGTTCATGCCTTCGACGACGTCGACGGTGGTTTCGTTCGACTTGCCTTCTTCGATGGTGATCACGCCATCTTTACCGACGCGGATGAAGGCTTCGGCCAGCTTCTCGCCGATCGCCTTGTCGCCGTTGCCCGAGATGGTGGCAACTTGCTCGATCTCTTTCTTGTTCTTTTCGTTGATGGCGATGGCTTGCTTCTTGATATCTTCGGCCACCGCTTCGGTCGCCTTGGCGATGCCGCGCGAGAGAGCCATCGGGTCGTGCCCGGCGGCGATCATCTTCAGACCTTCGCGGAAGATCGCTTCGGCCAACACGGTGGCGGTGGTGGTGCCGTCGCCAGCGACGTCGTTGGTCTTGCTGGCGGCTTCCTTGACCAGTTGCGCGCCCAGGTTCTCGTAGGCGTCTTCCAGTTCAATGTCTTCCGCAACGGTGACGCCGTCTTTGGTCACCTTCGGGCTGCCCCAGCCCTTGTCGAGCACTGCATTGCGGCCGCGCGGCCCCAGCGTGCTACGTACGGCGCGGGCGAGTTTCGAAACACCAGCCAATAGCGGCTGCCGTGCTTCGTCATCAAAAACCATTTGCTTTGCCACGTCCGGTTTCCTCCTAAAAGGCTTGTTCGTAAGTCGAGGACGTCCCGCGGCGATCTGCGGAAGACGATCGCTCTAACGGGTGGTGAGTCGGTAGGTGTATTTCGTGGGTCAGACGTTCCTGCCTGACAGGTTCTCCCCGCGCGGCCAAAGTGGCAGACCATCGCCGGGGCGACGCGTATTAACGCAAGCGTTGTGCCAGATGTTGCCAGCATCGTCGCAAGTAATTGTTGTCAAATGAGTTGTGCAATAAAAAGCGTTGCAGGTGGCGGTCCATTGCTTTGCCAAATTGGCAGTCGCCGCCAGGAGCGGCTGGTAGCAAGTAAAGTAGTCGCATGACACACGCCAGCTTTTGCGTCGAAGAGACGACTCCCGAGACCGACCGCCGGATCGACAAGATTGTCCGCGCGCTGACTGGCTTTTCGGTCCGGCAAGGCCAAGGGCTGTTCGATTTTGGCGGCGTGCAACTGAATGGTGTGACCTGCCACGAACCGTGGAAGTGGCTGACGCCGGGCGACCAAGTGGAGGTCGAGTTCGAACCGGGCAGGCACTACAAGGCCGCGCCCAAAGCCAAGAAGTATCAAGGCTTTGAGTTGATCTTTGAAGACGAGCACCTGGTGGTCGTCAACAAGCAAGCCAACCTGCTGACCGTGCCGACTGATCACGGCGAGACGCACACCCTGTTGCACAAGATCAGCGATTACCTCGCCCGCGGGCGGTCGTTTCGGCCCAAGGTGCGGGTCGTGCATCGCCTGGATCGCGGAGTCTCGGGACTATTAGTCTTCGGCAAACGCCCGGAGATCGCGACCGCGCTGCGAGAGCAAATGGCGGAGCACAAACCGTTGCGACGTTACCTGGCGATCGTCGCTGGCAAGATCGCCGCCGACGAAGGGACGTTTGAAAGTTACCTGGCGACCGACGAGCGGCTGACGCGTTTTTCGACCGACGACGAAACCACCGGCGAGCGCGCGGTGACGCACTTCCGCGTGGTTGACCGCATTGCTGATGTGACTTTGGTGGACATTTGGTTGGAGACGGGCCGCCGCAACCAGATTCGCGTCCACCTGGCCGAGGCCGGGCATCCGGTCCTCGGCGATCAACGCTATGCCGCCAAGCAAGCAAAGCACCGCCTGTGGGATGCTTCGCGGTTGGCGCTCACGGCCGTGGAGTTAGGCTTCGCGCATCCCGTCAGCGGCGAAGAGTTGTACTTCA
>JAEZGD010000293.1 GCA_023417165.1 Planctomycetota bacterium | reverse complement strand
GAGTACTATGAACTGAAGCCCGACGCCGAGCACCTTTGCCGCAACCTGATTTATCCGGTGCCGAATCCGAACTTTCCCTTCCTAGGCGTGCATTTTACCCGCATGATCGGTGGTGGCATCGAATGCGGTCCCAATGCGGTGCTGGCCTTTGCTCGCGAAGGCTATCGCAAGAGTGACATCAACGTCTTTGATCTGACCGAAGCACTGTGCTATCGAGGCTTTCAGCGGCTGGCCTGGAAGTACTGGCGCGTCGGCCTCGGCGAGCTACATCGCTCGTTCAGCAAAGCCGCTTTCGTCCGCGCCTTGCAACGCTTGATGCCCGAGATCCGCAGCGAGCACTTGGTCCCCGCGCGCGCCGGCGTGCGGGCGCAAGCGGTCACTTTGGACGGCGCGCTGGCCGACGACTTCCTGATCGAAGGCTCCGACCGGGTGATCAATATCTGTAACGCCCCCAGCCCTGCCGCCACGTCTTCGCTGAACATCGGCAGCCTAATCGTCGACCGCCTGGCGGAGCGGTTTTAGGGCTCAACACTGTTTATCACTACTTCGGAAACAATTATTGCCTACAGTTGCCTTTTCCGATATCATGCAGCGTTTGGCCTCAGAGCCCGACGGCGATTTTCCCGGGAATGTCTAGCTATCGGTTACCCCACCGTCGCGAGGGGTTTGAGACAGGCATAATTCTCGCTCGCCTACTAGGCATATTTCCAGGGAATGCCGGCAACGCATATTACCACAAACTATTTCATTACAATGGGTTACGAAGCACCGAACAGGCGTTTTCGCTAGGCATATCTACCTCGAATATCCAGGCATAAGTGCATGCTTTGGACGGCGTTTAACACTCCCCCGGCCGAGGCTTTAATTGCGGCGACTGGGTAGCGGAAGTAAACTGAAAGGTTCATTGCCCCGAACATGGTCGGCTGCGTGGCGCGCGTTACGAAGACGCGACACCGCCTGGATTTTCCAACACAAACCAGACGCTTCGCACGGGGATTCACCTGACAATTGCAACACCCCTCGTGGGTGATTGCGAAGTCTGCCGCAGTGGCAGGCGCGGAGTCGTGCGCGATGCAAGCAAAGTTGATTGTGGTCGGAGGCGACGTGAAGGTCGCCGAAGTCAAACTGAAGTTGCCCACCGTCATTGGCCGCGGCAAAGGGGCCACGGTGTTGCTGCAGCATCCGTTGGTCAGCCGCCAGCATTGCGAAATCACCGAGCAAGACGGCCAATTGATGGTTCGCGACCTCGGTTCGCTGAACGGCACCTTCATTAACAACGCACGTCTGACGGAACCCACACCGCTACCGAGCGGCGATCTGTTATCAATCGGCGACGTGACGTTTCGCGCCGAATATGGCGAAAGCGGCGGCGCTCCGGCGGCCGGCCCACAAACGGCTCGCCTGGGCGGCATGCCCACCAGCCAGTCGCGCAAGTCCTCGAAATCAGCCGCGCCGCCCAAGGACCAGTTCGCCTTCACCTCGGCGGCCGATGACGAAGGCTTGGCCGGGCCACAAGTCGGCAGCCTTGACGACATTCCTGGCATGCCGCCGAGCGGTGACGACTTTGACCTCGACATGATGGCGGCACTCGACGACGTCGAAGAAGTTGCGGAAACGCCGTCCCCCAAGACGCGCGACAAGCAACCGACACAGCCGCGCTCGGCCGATAACGCCACGTTGCGTGCGCCGGAACCGCCCCCTGCGAAGCCAGCACCCTCGAAGCCTGCCCCCGCCAAGGCCGTCGATGAGGCGGCTGACTTTCTCGCTTCGCTCGGCCTGAGCGATACGCCAGAGCCCAAGTCTGCGCCGCCCGAGGACGACGCCACAGCGTTCCTGGCAGCGCTCGGCGAAACGCCTGCGAAGCCCGCACCACCGGCCACGGACGACGACTTTCTCGCGGATTTAGGTCTCGATGCCCCGCCCGCGCAACCCGCTGCCGAGGAAATCGCGTTCGACAGCGCGCCCGAAGCTGTCGAGCCAGTCGTGGAGTTTGCGGCGCCAATCGACGTCGTGGAAGAAGCGCCGATCGAAGAGATCGACGTTGAGGAAATCCATATCGAAGCCATTGATGTCGCAGAACCCGCCGCCGAAGAGGTGGCTGAGATTGACATCATGGACATCGAAGAGGTCGCCGTCGAAGAAGTGGCCGTTGAGGAAGTCCCGATCGAAGAGGTGACGATCGAGACGCCTGATCTGCCGCCGGCCGCTGTCGAAGAACCGCTGGCAATGACCGCAGAGGTCGCCGACATCGAAGTCGTGGATACGTTCGATCTGGAAGAGCCGGCATTGAAAACGGTCGAACCTCCGCCCGCGGTTGCTGACGAACCACCGGTCGCCGCCGACGAAGTGGTTGCGCTCGAAGTCGTTGATGAGTTCCGCCTCGAAGAACCGTCGCTAGAGCCCGTTGACCTGCCGCCTGCATTCGCGGAAGAAACGCCGGTCGCTATGGAAGACGTCGTCGACATGGAAGCCCTCGATGCCCTCGACGTCGAAGAGCCAGCCTTGGAACCGGTTGACTTGCCGCCAACAATTGTCGACGAAGCGCCGTTCAGCATCGAAGAAGTGGACGCATTTGAAGTCGTTGACGAGGCCGACGTCGCAGAGCCAGGGGCCAAGGTCGTCGAATTGCCCCCTGCCCTCACTGAGGAAACGCCAGCCGCCATTGAAGAGGTCGTCGAGGTCGAAGCGCTCGATGTGTTCACGGTTGAAGAGCCCGCGATGGAGTCGCCTAGCGATAGCACGATCCCTTCGCCGGACATCGTCATCTCGCCGCCTAGCCTGCCCGCCGAGGCCGCCAGCGCCATTGCGGCACCTCCTACCGTGGACGAAGCAGTGACGATGGAAACGCCAGAAACAGTGGTGCCTGCCGCCGTTTCGGATGACGATATCACGTCCTTCCTAGGCGAACTGGCGCACGAAGCAGCGCCTCCTTCCGCAAGCGAAGACGCACCTGTCGAGTTCGCTGCCAGCGAAAGCCACGAGACGATCGACGAGCATCTCGACATTGACTCGGACATTGCGATCGCCGAACCAGTTGACTTCGCCGCAACTGCGCCACCAGACACCGCTGCGGAAGAAGAAGTCATCCGCGTAGACGAGGTTGCATTCGAGCCGGAAGTCGCGGCCATTGATTCGCCAGAACCCATCGAAGCCGAATCGCCAGTGATTGAGGAAGCGCCGCTGGCGCCGCCGCCGCCCGTCAGGCTGCCGCATGCGGCGCCGCGCGGTGTGCTGCCTATGGCGCAAACGGTCACGACGCCGAGGGCGTTGCCTTCGGCACAAGCGCTGCCGGCGGTTGCCATTGTCAAACCAACACCAGGCAAGCGTGCGCATGCGGCTCCACCGCCACGCCGCGGCAGCGCACCGGTGCGTTCCGCGCCGCCAGCCGCTGTGGCTCCGCCTGCTGCGCCGCAACCAAGTGCGGACGAAACGCCTGCGCCTTCGCCACCGTCGCCTGCCGCGCCAGATGCCGATCTCGATGCATTTTTGAAAGACCTGGGCTAAACAACTTGATGAGGAACGACGCCATGGTCTTTCGCCTGTCACTCCTTGGCGTCGTGCTGCTGGCGAGCTTTACGACTGGCACCTTGCTTGCTCAAGACAAGCCAGCGCCGCGGCACACCAACCGGCTCGCCAAAGAATCCAGTCTTTACCTGCGCATGCACGGCCATAACCCGGTCGATTGGCATCCGTGGGATGACGAAGCGCTTGCCAAGGCGAAGAAAGAGAACAAGCTGATCTTTCTCTCGATTGGCTATAGCAGTTGCCATTGGTGCCACGTGATGGAACGCGAGTCGTTCCTCGACGAGGAGATCGCCGCGCTGCTCAACAAGCACTTTGTGTGCATCAAGGTCGATCGCGAAGAGCGCCCTGAGATCGACGCGATCTACATGAAGTCGTTACAGGTCTATATGCAACTCGCAGGGCAAGGCGCCGGCGGTGGCTGGCCGCTATCGATGTTCCTGACGCCCGATGGCGAACCCTTCTTCGGCGGCACGTACTTCCCGCCGCGCGATGGCGATCGCGGCCGCGCAACTGGCTTCCTAACCGTCATCGGCAAGGTGAACGAGGTCTGGACCAAATCGCCAGAGCGCATCACTCAAGACGCCGAGACGCTGACGAAGTTCGTGCGCAGCGAACTCGAGCGCGAATTGATTGCGGTGCCGCTTGAACCGGCCGCCCTTGAGAGCGTGCACACCGCGTTGTGGGAGCAGTTCGATCCCAAGTACGGCGGTTTTGGCTTCGACGAAGACAACCCGCGCACTAGTAAGTTCCCCGAACCGCCGAACCTGGTGTACTTGCTCGATCGATTGCGCCGCTCGGCCGGCAGCAAAGTACAACAAGAGCAAACGCGCACGATGCTGCTGACCACGCTCGACCGTGTTGCTGCTGGCGGCATCTATGATCATGTTGGCGGCGGGTTTCATCGTTATGCGGTCGATCGAATGTGGCAGATTCCGCATTTCGAGAAGATGCTATACGACAACGGGCAACTCGCGTCCGTCTATGCCGAAGCTTATGCGCTGACGAAGAACGAGAACTATGCTCGCGTCGCGCGCGAGACGCTGGAGTTTGTGCTGCGCGAGATGACTGCGCCGGGCGGTGGCTTCTACACCGCGCTGGATGCCGAAAGCGAGCACGAAGAAGGCAAGTTCTATCGTTGGACGAAGGACGAGCTAACCGCCGCGTTAAGCAAAGACGAGTTCGCGCTCCTCGCGCCAATCTACAGCTTCGCAGGCGAGCCCAACTTTGAAGAGAAGTACTATTGCTTGCAGTTGAGCGCCGATTGGGATGCGCTCGCCGTCGAGCGAAAGGTATCAGTCGCGGACCTTCAGAAGCAAGTCGCTCCCGCGTTGCAAAAGATGTTAGCGCAGCGCAACAAGCGCGTGCGCCCGCTGACCGATGACAAGATATTGGCCGTGACCAATGGTCAGATGATTCGCGGCTTCGCCGACGCCGGGCGAATCTTGAACGAGCCGCGTTACATCGCGGTCGCCGAGCAGGCAGCGACGTTTGTGCTGAAGAACCTGCAAGACAAAGACGGTCGCTTGCTGCGCACCTATGCCCAAGGCGAAGCCAAGCTGAACGCCTATCTGGAAGACTATGCGTTTCTGGTCGATGGCTTATTGGCATTGCATGCGGCGACCGACAATCAGCAGTGGCTCGACGAAGCCGAGCGTTTGACCAACAAGCAGATTGAACTATTTGCCGATGCGAAGCGCGGCGGCTTCTTCTTTACGTCTGGCGATCACGAAAAGCTGATCGCCAGGGCGAAAGACTTTCAAGACGGCGTGTCCCCCTCCGGCAATGCGGTGGCCCTCAGTAATTTGCTGATTTTGGCCGAGAAAACGCAAAAGCCGAAGTACCGCACGCAAGCCGAACAGACGCTTGCGGCTGCTAGCCAGCTCGTGCTGCGTTCACCGCTGTGGGTGCCACAGTTAGCGGTTCCCGCAGCCAAGCTACTCGCTCCGTAACCCCGAGTTATTCATAGTCCCACTTCAAGATCCACGGATCTTTGGTTCGCTTTTGAAAGGCCTTCAGCTTCGCACTCAGCTCATTGAATGTCTCGCGATGCTGAGGCGAGTCGGCCAGGTTCTTTACTTCGTCGGGATCCGCTTGCAAATCATAGAGTTCAAACTGCGGCCGATGGATGTACGCTTTGACTGTGCGTTGTCCATACTTCGCCTCCGGTCCTTGCTTGTAGGCAGCTTGCCAGGTCGGCGCTTCCCAGAGATCGGAAGCGAAGGGAAATGGCAGGCCATGCGCTATGTTCCAAATCAACTTGTACTGCTTCGTGCGCACCACACGCATCGGGTAGTACATCGTGATCTCATGAAAGGTATGCGACGCATAGACCTCGCTGGCCGCGTCACGATCGCTTTCCAAGGTCGACACGAACGACCGACCTTGTAGCTCCTCGGGCAACTTGTCGCTGGCAACGCCTGCGAGCTGCAGAATGGTAGGGGTGAAGTCGACCGTACTGACCAGCGATTTCGAGACGCGCGCCTGATGCTCGGGATGACGTACGATCAGCGGAATACGCATGCCGCCTTCGTACAGCGTGGTCTTGCCGCCAGGAAAAGCAATGCCATGATCCGAAGTAAACAGGATCACGGTGTTGTCATAGTTGCCGGCCGCTTTCAGGTGTTGTACGAGCCGGCCAACGCCCTGATCGATCCGCGAGACCGATTGATAGTACTGAGCTAGTTCTGCGCGGCTGGTCGCCGAGTCGGGCAAGAAGCGCGGGACAATGACTTCCTCTGGCGAGTACGTTTCGGTTTTCACCTGCGGATAGCCGCTTTGCTTGTTGCCAAAGGCGTTCGGCTGCAGTGGATCGCTGGCCACCGTCTCGCCGCTGCGATGCGGGTCAGCAGGGCAGAAGTATAAGAAGAACGGACGCTCCTCTTTTGCAGCTAGCAGCGGCTTGCAGTTGTTCGCCATCTGCACCGGATTGCGGGCGTTGCCTGGAAGCACCTGGTCGAACTTATAGACTTCTTCCGGCCCGACGTGCAGCTTGCCGATCCGCGCGGTGCGATAGCCGGCTTCGCTCAACCGCACTGGCAGCGACTTGAGGTTCTCGTAGCTGCGAAAGTGGTGGTACGCGTGCTCGTGACCGTACTGAGCGTTCGCATGGTTATGCAGGCCGGTCAGAATGACCGAACGACTCGCGCTACAACTGGCCGTCGTGCAGAAGGCGTTCGTATAGCGGATGCCCTCGGCGGCCAGGGCGTCGATGTTGGGGGTCCGAATGGCGGTGTTGCCATAGCAACCCAGGTCCGGCCCCAGGTCGTCGCACACAAACAGAATGATGTTGGGCGGCGAGGCCCAGGCCAGATTCGTCAGCAGCAAGCTGGCAAGAGCAATCACACACGAACGAAGCATCGGATCATTCCTTGCGGGCGAGAGGTTCGCCCTCAAGGTAGTAGCCACTGCGTCGAGTGGCAAGCTCGCGTCTACTTTTCGGCCTGCTGCCAGATCTCATAGACGCTGGCGATGCGCCGCGGCTGATCCGGCACGGCCACTTTCCGTTGGCTGGCTTGCGCGATGACACGCCCCGCATTGGCCAGCACTTCATCGCGCGAAGCGGCGCGCACCTTCTCGTAGTAAGCGGTGAATTTGATCTGCGGCAAGCCCGAGTTTGGCGCCGTCTCTTGCGCGCTGGCCGGATGTTCCGGACGCGGCAGCGCCGCATCGCCAGGCTCGCCGTTGTAACTGCCCACGCAGCGCTGCAGCGCTTCGAGCGCCATCAACTGCACTCGCAAAGAGTTCTCGCTGGGATTGCCATCACGATCGCTGCCCGAGACACAGATCGATAGCGCTTCAATGGTCGTCTTGGTGCAACAGCATCCATGCGCTAGCGAGCGAGCGGCTTCAAAGCGGACGCATTCGCTGCGATCGATGCGCAGTGCCGCGACCAGTCCCGCTTCGGCTTCGGGATACCAGTGACAATCAATCGTGCCTAAGAACCGCACGGCGTCGCGGCGTTTGGCGGCCGCCTTTTGGTCGGCTTGAATCTTCGCCGCAGCGCCCACCGAACCGCCAGCGGCCAAGTCCTGTGCCGATGGACCGACTTGCCCCGGCACCAGTCCGCCGGTCAAAGCACTGAGTGGCATCAACGCATTCTTCAGCAGTCGGCCGAGCGGTCCGTTGCAAATGGCTTGCTTCTTCGCGGCGCAACCAGCACAGAACGAGCCCCACACGCTGGGGCCTGCCGCCGGTGGCGCACCTACGACGGGAGGCGGCGGCGCGACTAGCGGCGTTCCCGGGTCTTGCCCGCGCGCGGCAGTAAATCCCAGCAGTAAGCAGCCCACCGCGGCCAATAGGCGATAGCAGCGCATGCATAAACCTCGCACCCAGAAGAGAAGATGAGGCGCCGCTTGTACGCCGCTCGTAGGGTTCGGGTCAAGAGCGATTGATGTGCCGTCAAAGTCAACGAAAACGATTGTGTCTTTCGTAGAGCGCCTGCCGATAACCGACTTGAAGGCCCGGTTGCGCACATGGATTCGCGCGGCGCGCCAGTTCTCATCACTAGCGCTACACTGCAAGGAACACGCTATGGTCGCGCTGCGACGCAGGACACTGCTGGCACTGCTGGCGGGAACGATGCTCGCCGGCGTCTCGGGAGCCGAGGAACAAAAAAAGCTGGATTGGCCAAACCGCATCATTCAGTTACAGAACGAATCGGCAGAGGTGAAGCCGCCGGTCGTCAGCAGCCTGAGCTTGCATACGGCCGGCTTGTTGGCTGCTGCTGGCGATGACCATGTCATTCGCGTCTGGGACTTGAATAAGGGCACGCTGATTCAACGACTCGAAGGCCATTCTGACTGGGTGCGCAGCATCGCCTATAGCCCCAAGGGAGACATCCTCGCTTCCGCAGGCAACGACAAGACGATCGTTTTTTGGGATGCATTGACCGGCCAGAAGGTGAAGGTCTTTGCGGAGCATCCGCAAGCGATTGCCATGTTGACCTTCAGCAGCGATGGCAGGTATTTGGCCGCGCTCGGCTTTGAAGAAAAGGTGCGAGTCTACGACCTGACGCTGGGCAAGCTGGTGCAAGAGCTAGAGGGCACGTGCGCGGACATGCGAGCGCTCTCGTTCAGCCCCAATTGCAAGTACCTGGCCGCTGGCGGGCGCAATGGCATGATTCGTGTCTGGAATGTCGAGACCGGCGAAGTCGCGATGGAAGACACCGAACATGCACAGCGGATCCGCTGCGTCGAGTTCTCGCCCGATGGCAACCTATTGGCCAGTTGCAGCGAAGATCGCCAGGTGGTGATTCGCAATGTAGCCACCGGCGCCGCGCCGGTCAAATTGCCGCGTCGCCCTGCCAAGGTGATGACGATGGCCTTTTACGGCAACTCGCAACTGGCGACCGCTGGGAGCGACAACTTGATCCGCTTGTGGGATCTAGAAACCCAGCAGGAAATGGGGCGATTGAGCGGTCATAGCGGCACCGTCGCCGCGCTGGTCTTTGGCGACAAGACGCTGATCTCCGCCGGCTACGACACGACGGTCCGCGTCTGGAAGATGAATGAACATCTGGCCGAACAACCGGTGGCCACGCCCCGAATCGGCGCCTTCCCTGTCGAAGGGGCGAAGTAACAACAACGGCGGCAGAAGCAGCAGTTCACCACAAAGATTCGGAGACTGGCGGCGCCCACAGCCAGAGCACGACAAGGAAACGGCCTCGCGGCTCAATCCCTTGCGGCTCTGCGCTACAACACGCCGCGGCAAGCTCCGCTTTGACTCTTATCTGAGAAGTTCGCAGGAGGTGGATCGTGGGCGTGATGACTATGCTCAGCAAATTGAAGCGTCGCTGGTTTGCGCAAAAGCACGTGCATGGCCCACGGCGGGAAGTTGAGTTAGGCGGACGCAAGTGCCGCTTCGAGCTCATGGAAGAGCGCCGCGTGATGAACGCCGATCCGCTCCATGTCGGCGTCGTCTATATTGAAGAGGACGGCGGCTCCGACCTTCACGGTGACACGTTCGAGATCACCTTCACCGGCGGCGCGCCAGGCACCGAATTGACCCGGCTGATCATTGACACCAACAAGGGCGGCATCCCTGGCTTTCAAGTTGGCGACTTGATCTTTGATACGGTCGAAGGCGGCTTGGGCGCCGACCATGCGTTCTCGTTCCAGATCATCTCGCAGCAAGGCATCCAAAACGTCATTGCCACTGTTGTCGACGGCGGCACGCGCTTGGTGTTGGATTTTCAAGGCTTTCACGCTGGCGACAAACTGGTCTTTCAGATCGATGTGGACGAAGTGCAAGAGCCGTTCGATGCGGGCGATACGAACTACGCCCACATCAACGAAGGCATCGACCCGATCACGTCGGGCGTCGAATTCCAAGGCTCGACAATCACGGCCAGCTTTAGCGCGCCGCACTATCAAAATACCACTGGCAGCGCCGAGTTCCGCAACTTCTATGATGCGAACTTCGCTGGCAAGAACCTGAACTTGCCTGCCGACGACTTCAATGGCAAGCGCGACCGCACCGCGGGCGGCGTCGCCAGCCTGCAACAAGTCCCCAAGCCGATTACGATCGCTGGCACCGTCTATCACGATCAAGATCTCGACCTGACGCAAGACGCGAACGAAAGCGGCATCGCTAACGTCTCGCTGGCGCTCTGGAAGAAAGACGCAAGCGGCAACTACGTCTTCACCGGGCATACCATCACCACCGACGCGCAGGGCAACTATCGATTTGGCGAGAACCTGAATCTAATGCCCGGCACCTACCAGGTGCGCGAGGTGCAGCCCGACGGCTACTTCAGCGTCGGCGCTACGCCTGGCACGGTGGCTGGCACGCATACCGGCAATCTGCTCGGCAGCGATCAAAACGTGCTGACCGAGATTTCGATTCCGCTCGGCGATACGCATGCCATCGACTACGATTTTGCCGAAGCGCAGCCCGCCAAGATCAGCGGTTATGTTTATGCCGACCGCAATAACAATGGCATCAAAGATCCAGGCGAAATTGGCCTCGCTGGCGTGACCATTCAGGTCATTCCGCTCAATACCATCGCGGCGCAAAGCACGATCACTGTCACCACCGATGCGAATGGGTTCTACCAGGTTACGGGCCTGGTGCCAGGCACGTATCGCGTGGTTCAGGTCCAGCAACCGGCCGGTTACTTCGATGGCCTCGATACGCCGGGCACCGTCGATGGCATCACCGTGGGTACCGTTACCAACCCTGGCGATAGTCTCGAAAATATCTTCCTCGGCGGCAACAAGAGCGGCATCAACTATAACTTTGGCGAACTCGAACCAGGCTCGATCAGCGGTCGCGTGCATCTCACGGATAAGTACGGCAACTGCTTTACCGAAGAAGCCCTCAATCGCCCGCTTGCTGGCGTGACCGTCGTGTTACGCGACGCGCAAGGCAATATCCTGCGGACGGTGCTGACGAACGCGAACGGCGAATACCGCTTCGACAACCTTGCCCCCGGCACTTACATCGTTCAAGAGTTCACGCCTGAAGGCCTGATCGACGGCGGCGATCATGTCGGCACCATCGGCGGCGTGAAGCGCGGCTCAATCACCGAAAACGATGTCATCGGCGGAATTGTGATCAACGCCGGCGATCACGGTGTGAACTACGATTTCTGTGAGCACGAACCCTCGCAATTGTGCGGCTACGTCTACCACGACGCCAACAACAATGGCGTCTTCGACACCGGCGAGCAAGGCATCGCCGGGGCGACAGTCAACCTATACGATGCCAATGGCAACCATGTTGGCACGCAAGTCACCGATGCCAATGGCAAGTATTGCTTCACCAATCTGGTGGCCGGCACGTACAAGATCATCGAGCAGCAACCTACCGGCTGGCTCGACAACATCGATACCGCCGGTACGCTCGGCGGCACCGCCATCAATCCTGGTGACGAAATCCGCTCGATCGTTGTCCAGTGGGGCGACCACGGCGAAGACTACAACTTTGGCGAAGTGCTGCCTGCCAGTATCTCCGGCGTGGTGTATGTCGATTCGAACGGCAATTGCGTCTACGAAACGGGCGAAGCTCCGATCGCCGGCGTGACCGTTCGCTTGTTCGATGCGCAAGGCAACGTGGTGGCAACAACGACCACCGATGCCAACGGCCGCTACAAGTTCGACAACCTGCGCGCGGGCACCTATACCGTGCAAGAG
>JAEZGD010000346.1 GCA_023417165.1 Planctomycetota bacterium | reverse complement strand
GGCGTCGGGAAACCGCTTCATGGGATCGGCCGCGATCAGCCCGCGGCAGAAGTTCATCAGCAGCTCGTTGCAGGTAACGTCACCCGGCAGATACTCGTGCAAGCGCTGCGCGAGCATGCGTTTGGCTTCGAGCAGTTCGCGCAACGTGGTCAGTCCCGCGAACGGCGGCCGACCGGCCATCAACTCGATGAGGATGTAACCGAGCGAAGCCAGGTCGCTCCGCGGCGTGCACTCGCCACCTTCCAGCACTTCAGGCGCGGCATACGCAGGCGTGCAAGTTCGCGTGGGCGGCGGATCGCTCATCTCAAAGGCCGAGCCAATATCGATCAGCTTCGCGCTGCCGGTGCACTTGAGCATGACGTTCGAAGGCTTCACGTCGCCGTGGACGATCCCTTCGCGATGCAGGGCCGCCAACCCGCCTAGGCAATCGCGCACAATGGCCACGGCCATGCCGGGCTTCATCAGCGACTGCACGGGCCCCGCTGTCACGATCACGCGGTTGATGTATTCCCAGCGCCGCGCACTGACACGATCGCGCACCCGCGCTAGCATCCAAGGGGCGAGTAGCTGGCTGAGATCGTAGCCGTCGATCCACTCCATCACCATCATGCGGATGCGACTGCGATCGACGAAGTTTTGCACGTCCAGCAGGTTGTCGTGCTGAATCAGCGCCACCTGAGCCGCCACGCGCGCCAACCGCAACATCGCCTGGTCGTAAGCGCGCGCGTCGGCGAAGCGTTCTGGCGAGAAGACCTTTAACGCGACCGGCAGCGTGAACCCATCCGCGCCGCGGCGCTCGGTCAAATAGACCACGCCTTGCCCGCCTGAGCCGAGCATGCGAATCAGGTTGTGATGGATCGTCCAGCTCAGTCGCTGTTCTTTGATCAGGCCCTGATAGCGATCCTGCAGTTCCTGCACGTCGCGATCAGGCGCGATCAAGGTGCCGTCCGGAGCAACGGTAGGAGCAACGTCGTGGCGGGTCGTGGTGAGCATACGGGGGGACCGCGAGTCTTGCGGTCCAGCGCGGGAGAGGTGCGTTCCGTCCCTGTCTATCTTAGCGCGTTCTTTGCGCGCCGTAAACAGTCGCACCCGTAGGCCAGGGAGGGCGAGAGGAGAGAAATCCGAAACAAACCCGAATGCCGAAACAACCAAGGCTCGAAACGGAGGCATTTTCCGTTTCGAGCCTTGGAAATTTGGATTTCGAGCTTGTTTCGAACTTCGAGATTCAGATTTAGCCCCTGGCTCTGGCGTCTGTGCGCCACTGGTTCGAGACGTACTCGGGAAAGCCGAGATTCTTGTCGACCAGGTTCAGCAGCGGCTCGCTAGCAAGATAGCGCTTCAGGTTTTCGCATAGCAGGTCGGTCGTATCGTCGGCGCGACGATGCGACTGGGCTCCGACGTGCGGCGTGATGATGACGTTCGGCAGATCCCACAGCGGGCTTTCAACCGGCAGCGGTTCGACCTCGGTGACATCGACGCCGGCACCCCATAAGTGGCCCGACTGCAGCGCCGCGATCAGGTCCGACTCGACTACGCATTGCCCGCGCGCCACGTTGATAAAGATTGAACCTGGCTTCATCGTGGCGAACTCTTTGGCTGCCATCAGGCCGCGCGTAGTGGCGTTGAGTGGCGTGCACAAGATCACGATGTCGACGCTTGACAGCAATTCTGGCAGGCGATCGGCGGGCCAGATCGCTTCGACATGCGCCGGCTTCTCGCGCGGAAAAGCGTCGGTGGCGACAATGCGGCAGTTATACTGCGCCAACACTTCGGCGATGCGTCGGCCGTTGCCGCCAAAGCCGACAATGCCCACACTCGCGCCGTGCAAGTCGCGTGTGGGGCGGCGAATGAATTCGCGCTTTTGCTGGGCGCGAAAGAACGTCGGCAAGCCGCGCAACAATCCCAACAACAGCGCAAAGGTTTGTTCGGCCACTTGATCGGCGAACAGTCCTGAAGCGCTGGTCACGGGAATCTCGGACGCGATGACCGATGGCACCAGGCAGTGGTCGAGTCCCGCTGCCGAAGATTGAATCCACTTCAATCGCCCGCGCGCGACGACTTCGTCCCACGGGACAGGCACCTTGGCGTGTCCCATGAAGATGTCAGCGTCGAGCAACTCGGTCGCAATCCGCTCTTGCCCGGCGTCGATAAACTCGTGGCCGGGCGCGGTCGCGACGAACTGCTCATAATGGCGACGTTCGATCGGATAACAAAGAACGATCCGCAACGTTACACCTTCGTCAGCTTGCTGTATTCGTCCTTGCAGCTACTACCGTCCGGCGTTTCGTCGCTGTGGATGTCGTACCAGCTTTCCTGGAACTGCATGAAGCCCGCCTTGCCGGCGATCGAACGCTTGATGCACTCGTTGGAAACGAGCGCGATCACCGCGTCGCCCAGCGCGACTTCGGCCTTGCAGCGTGGCTGATTCTCGGGAGCACGGTTGCGAATGCACCAGGCGAAATGCTCGATTTCTTCCTGGTAACCGCGGCTGACGGGACCGCTGCTCTCGGCGGCCTTCGCCTTGGGAGCGCCGCCGCTGCCGCTGGCTTGCGTATCCAGCGTCGGTCCGCCCTTGCCAGCCTTCACGCCGACCGAGGTCGAAGTGTCGCTGTCTTTGAACAGCATGACTTCCTTCTCGCGTTCCAGAATCAGCGTACCCTTGGTGCCCATGACGATTTCGCCATAGCCGCCAAAACCGTTGCCCATGATCGAGCTGTACGTCACGACGATCTTCTTGTTGGGATCGACGCTGTACGGATCAACCTTCTTGTTGTTGGGCAGATCGAGGAAGCGGTCGTAGTAGCCGACGTCAAAATCGCCGTCGTACTCGGGACCAGGGAATTCGAACATGCAATAGACGTGATCTTCGGCATGACGATCCTCGCCGAAGATGTGCCGACCGCCAATCGCATGGCAGGTCAGCGGGTGCGCCTTCTTGCCGTCCTTGCGCAGCGCGGTGCAGAAGATGCTGGCCGCGTCCAACTGGTGGCTGCCCAGTTCGGCCATCAAGCCGCCGCCGGTGCGCTCCCACAGACGCCAGCGCGCGAGTTCTTCCATCGCCGAGACGCTGCGCTTGCCCAGGGTGAAATCGCGATAGTCGTAGTCCTTCGGCTTAATGCCGGCATCTTGCGCCCAGGCGGCCCATTGGGCGACCATGCGTTCCAGGCGAACCGCTTCGGCCGGATCGCTGGCGTTTTCCAATTCGTCGCGCATCTTGTCGAGATTGGCGACGATGGTGTCGAAGATGCCGTTCTTCAGCCACTCTTTGCGCACCTTCAGGCGTTCGGCCAGCTTAGCGGCTTTGGCGGCGTTCTTTTCTTTCTTGACCTGATCTTCGAGCTTGGCGACCTCTTTCTTGAGGTCTTCGAGCGCGGGACCGCCGAGCTTTTCACCGCCAGGCAACGGTTGTTGCCAGCTATCGGTGCCCGGCAAGTTACCGCGGTGCCACTGGGCACGAATGTGGTGCAACTGACCGAGCAGGCCCCACTTAATCAGGTTGACGGCATTGTCGTACAGGATGCTGTAGTGACGTTGATGGCCGACTGCCAGCAGCACGTTTTGCTCTTCGGCCACGCGCCCCATGACCTTGCACTGCGCGACGTTGTGCGCCATCAGCTTTTCGGTCAGCACGTGCAGCGGCGTCTTGCGCCAGCCGCGCTGCTGCGCGGTCATGGCTTCGACCGCCACCGAGGCGTGCAAGTGCAAGGGCAGGGCGATGATGATCGCTTCGACGTTCTCGTCCTTGAGCAGGTCCTTGTAGTCGGTGTAAACCTTGACCTTGCTCTTGGCTTCGTCTTCGCTCGTCCAGCCGTAGCGAGAGATCAAGCCGGGACGCGCTTCGTGAGCGGCATCGCTGGCCCAGTCGCCGTGGAAGGCGCGATGGATGTTGTAGGGGCGAATATCGCTAATCGCCACGCACTCGACGTACTCGGGATTGAGCGCGCCGATCAGCACGTTGCCTTCGTCGCCGGTGCCGATAACACCAACGCGAACCCGATCGCTGACCTTGCCATAGTTGAAGTACATCGCGCCGGCGCCGCCGAGCGCAACCGCGCCACCGGCGATCGACAGGCCGAGGAAGTCGCGGCGCGTGGTTTCAAGACGCTGCGAATTATGGGCTCCGACCGCTTCGTAGTAGTTATCGCGGCCGATTTGCTTTTGTTCTGGCGTTAGTTGCATGATTACGATTCCTGTTTCGGGGGACAGCACTTCATCCGCGCCGCATGGATGAAGAAATCCAAGCCAGCAAAG
>JAEZGD010000233.1 GCA_023417165.1 Planctomycetota bacterium | reverse complement strand
GTCTTCGCCTTCTTTGCGGCCGATCTGGGCAAAGAACGCGGCGAAGCTGTAGTACTCGTTTTGCGTCCAGCGATCGAACGGGTGGTTGTGGCACTGGGCGCACTGCGTGCGAATCCCCATGAACACCTGGGCGACGTTCTCCGAGGTTTTCAGCGTGTCGCGTTCGATCTGATAGAAGTTGGTGGCGGGCTCTTTGAACGTGCCGCCACTGGCCGACAGAATTTCGGTTACCAACTGATTGATCGGCGTGTTGTTGGCGATCTTGTCCGTGAGCCAGGTCGAGTACAAGTACATCGACTTGTAGCTGACATCGTTGCTGCTCTTGACCATCAGCAATTCCGACCACTTCATCGCCCAGATTTCGGCGAACTCTTTGCGTTCGAGCAGGCGATCGACCAGCTTGGCGCGCTTGTCGGTGGCGGTTTCCGCCATGAAGGCGTGATACTCTTCTTCGGTCGGTAACGTGCCGCTGATGTCGAGCGTCACACGACGCAAGAACTCTTCATCGGTGCACAATTCGCTCGGCAGGATGCGCAGGTTGTTGAGCTTCGCGCCGACCAGTTCGTCGACATAGTTGCCAGTGATCGCCGGGGGCGTGTATTGCAGGTCCTTCGGCAGGACCAGCACCTGACTGCCGACGGTGTGCGTTTCGAAACGGGCCATCACAAACGCTTCGCCGCGGGCGCTGGCCTTCACCAGGCCATCGACGCTGATCGGAGCCGAGTTGTCGTTGCTGGTCTGGAAGACCGCCAGCGAAGTCACATCGCGATCGGTGCCGTCGCTGTAACGAGCGACCGCCACGAACTGCTGCTGGCCATCGGGGCCTTCAATCACCGCGCTCGGCGGATAGATATCGACGCCCAGCACGGCCGGTGGTTCGGTGGCGTCGGCCGGAGCGCCGGCGGCGAGCCAACTCAGCAAGGTGCGGTTGTATTCGCTATCGGCATCAAAGCGCTTGCCGCCGGTGTGCGGCACGCTGCCGATCGACTTCTCGACCAAGAGGCTATCTTCGGGCACCGCCAGGTTAATGCGGCGGAAGCCAATTTCGCGCGTCACGCGGTGATGATCGCCATTGGGATCGTAGCCGAACAGCGACAGCATAAAGCCGTCCTTACCGCGAGCGGCGCCGTGGCAGCTACCGGTATTGCAGCCCGCACGCATAAAGACCGGCATCACATCCAGCTTGAAGCTGATGCCGCGGTCGGCGGTGGCGTCCTTAACGGTGACGGGCGTCGAAACCTTGAAGCCTTGGTATTCGACTTCGAGAGTCGTTTGACCATCGGCCACCGGACGCAAGATGTGCTGGTCAATGCGCGCGAAGGTGTCGCTGGCGAGCTTCGCCTGGGCTTCTTTGGTGACGTCGAGCGTCACGCCGTCGGAACGCTGCGCGACGACGATGTATCGCTGCAAATCCGCATTGGTGCTGAGATGCACCTCCGGCGGATAGACGCTAATGCCCGTGACGGTGGTTTCGGCCCGCGCGACCGAAGTCAGGCCGAGCACGATCGCGGTGACGATCAACATCCGTTGCATAACGAAACCCTTTGGAAGACCAAACTGCACTGACTTAAACTTGGCTATTTGCTTTGGTGCGGCTCGCGGACTCGCCACACCCTACGATCTCTGCCTACTGACCTTCTTTTTGTTGCCGCAGCATTTCCAGGCGGCTGAGCCGCTTGGGTTCGGCGGGCTTTTCGGCAACCTTCGGCGCGGCGGGCGCGGGAGCCGCCGCCGGGGCGGTTGGCTTGGGAGGCAGCGGCGCGTCGATACGCAACTCGCCGGTCCCTTGGTTTTGAATCACGTTCATGCCATTGATGGTGAACGTTGTGCGGCAGACCAACGAGGTGTACTTGCCAGCCTTCGAAGCGGCCGGATCGGTGGTCACCTTAAACACAAACTCTTCGGTCGCCGTGTCGACTTCGATCGGCTGCGTCGCGGTGCCGGCCGGCAAACCGACCAGTTCCACCTTGGCTTTGCCTGCGAAGTCGCCCTTCTTTTCGGCCTTAATCACCACCTCGGTCTCTTGGCCTAGTTCGACGGCAGACTTTTGAAAGGCGACGCTGAAGAACGAATCGGCAATCGCCAGGTCAACAAACTGCGTCGAGCATTCGACCGTGGCGCCGCCGTGACTAGCGCGACCGACGACAATGATCTTGTGCGTACCGATGGCAGCGCCGCCGTTGGCGGTCAGCGGAATCACCGCTTCGTTTTGACCTTCGGGAATCGAGATCGCTCCCGACGACGCGACGCCAGCCGGGTTGTAGATCATGCTGACCGAGATCGGCGCTTTGAAGTCGCCGACGCGGGTGGCCACCACCTTCAGGTCGATCTGGCCGTCGCGCACCAGCGGCGCGGTGGGTTGCACCAGTTCGAGCTTGAACGGAATCTCTTCGGTAATCGCCACGGCCATGCGATCGGCGTCGTGGCCATAGACATCGCGATTGTTCTGGCCGCGCACCAGCATCGTGCGCTGGTTGAGGTGACCTTCGAGCGGCACGTTGGCATCCAGCGACTTGCCGACCACATCGGTCAGCGTGCCCGAGGGGCCCGCATCCGCCGCGGCCGAGAACATCACCGGAATCAGGTTATTGCCGTTGGCATAGGTTTGCGACTCGACCGCCAGGCCAGCAGGAGCACCACGCAGTTCCAAAGCGACGTCGCCGCCAAAGTTCGCACGTTGTGCGCCGATCATCAGCGCCATGCGATTGCCGCGCGGCACGTTCAGGATTACGGGGATGTATTGCTGACGTTCCGGCAGGTTCATCGTCAGCGTGGGCTTCACCGGCGCGACTTCCACACGATAGATATAGGTCGGACCGCCGGTCTTCAAGTGGTCGCGCACGCTGATCAGGTACTCGCCATCGTCGGGCACCGCGAACCGCAGGTACGAGTCCGGTGTGCCGCCGTTGTCGTCGTTGGCGGCAATCTGATTGCCCTTGCTGTTGTGAATCGTCAGCACCGGGTCAAGCGGCGAACGCAGCACGTTCCGGGCGAACACGCGCACGTCGTATTGCTCGCCTTTCTTGGCGGCGAATTTGAAGTAGTCGACATCGCCTGCTTCTTGAATGATGCCGTTGAGAGCCGTAGGCGCATTCGCCGCGGCGGTGGCCGTGGCGACGTCGTTGTTGGGTTCGGCTTCCAGCACATTGGGCAGGTCGATCACGCGCAACATGTTGGGCGAGGGGGACAAGCCGCGATCATCTTCGGCCAGGAAGGCAAACTCCGCGGCACCATCGGTCGGCAGCGTCACCTTGGCGGCGAACTCGCCGGCCACATCGCCAATGCACTTAATATCGAGCGCTTCGCCGGGGCGACCGCCGGCTGGATAAACGCCGTGCGGCCGAGGAAAGCTGCCCACGTGCAGACGGTACTTGCAGTTACCATCGCCGCCGTACGAGCTTTCGCGGAGTTGAATCGTGTACTTGCCATCTTCCGGCGCGATGATCGAGACAATGCAATCCTGCATCAGCAGCGAAGCATCGTCGCTGCGCGCCAGTTCGAATCGCTTGTCGTTCAGAATCGCCAGGTAAGGATCGAAGGTCGTATAGCCCAGGCGTAGGCCTTCGACTTCCGCCGTGATGCGCTGGCCCTTTTTGGCTTCGACCACGAAGTATTCGACGTCTTCGCCGGTGACCACGCCCGAGATGGTCGTGCCCAGTTGTACCGTTTGTGGCTCGTCGAACTGATTGTTTGGCTCGACTTCGGCGACTTCGGGTAATGCGCCTACCGTAAACAACCGAAGATTACTGATACCAGAGGCTGCGCGCAACCGCACCGCGTGGATACCAACACGGCAATCGGGAGCGACTGCCAACTTCGCCTTGATGGCGTTGTCGCCATCGGGCGTCCACGACTGCACCGTCAGCCCCGGCGAGTAGAACAAGGCTTCTTGTACATCGGCCAGCCGAGCGCCTGCGAAGCGCACTTCGACTTCTGTCCCACGTTGAAAGCCGCGCGGAGCGATATCGCTGACCTGCGGTTCAACCGCTTGCACCAGCGTCGACACGAACATTCCGGCCAGTGCGGCGAACACACACAGCCACGCGCGTGGACAGGCCAAACGCATGAGACACCTCTAACTTTGCTCGGGGAGGGGTGAGCGGGGGGGGCGAGTCGAATGCCAGTCAGGCGGCTGCCAGACTTGGGCGATTGGGCAGGATCTGTGCGAAAGATCCTGAGGTTTGCGGGGGCGGACCTGAGCTTATTGTAATTGCGCGGCCCGCTAAACAAGCAAAGGGCGGACAAAAATCCGCCCCTTGATAACCAGGACGGGCAACCAATGGCCCGTCCTGCGTGGGCGGCGGCCAGCACTAAGCCAGCAAGCCCTTGACCACCTTGCCGCCGTCGACGATTTCGATCGGGCGATCGCCGGGGGCCATCAATTCCTTATCTGCCACGATACCCAACTGGTGGTAAATCGTGGTCGCCAGATCTTCGGGACCGACCGGATCGAGGTCGGGCTCGCTGGCGGTCGAGTTCGACGCACCATACACCAGGCCACCCTTGATGCCACCGCCGGCCAGCATGACGCTGAAGACCTTTGGCCAGTGATCGCGACCCGCGTCCTTGTTGATCTTCGGCGTGCGGCCGAATTCGCTGCTGACCATCACCAGCGTGCTCGACAGCAGACCACTGCGCGACAAATCGTTGATGAGCGCGGCCAGGGCCTGGTCGAAGTTCGGCATCGAACGCTTCATGCCGTTGGTGATCTGCGCGTGCATATCCCAACCGCCGTATGTCAGCGTGACAAAGCGGACGCCAGCGCCGACCAGGCGGCGGGCCATCAGCATGCGCTGACCGGCGTCGTTCATGCCGTATTCGTTGCGGATCGCTTCGGGTTCGGCTTCGATCTTGAAGGCTTCGCGAGCTTCCTTCGAGCTGACCAGGCTATAAGCCCGTTCATAGAAGGTATTCATCGCCTTGACCGAGTCGGACTTGTCGCGCTTGGCGAAGTAATCGTTCACGGCGTCCAAAGCCGAACGGCGGCGCGAGAAGCGCTCGTCATCGACTCCGCCCGGCAGCGCCAGATCGCGCACTTGGAAGTTCTTGTTCGCCGGATCCGAGCCCAGGCTGAACGGCGCGAACGACGAGCTGAGGTAACCGTTGCTGGCGTACTCGTTCGGCACGTTCGGAATGCAGACATACGGCGGCAGATTCTTGCGCGGGCCGTATTCGTGGCTGACCACGCTGCCCATGCTGGGGAACGTCAGCGCCGGGCTCGGACGATAGCCCGTAAACATATTGTGCGTGCCGCGCTCGTGAGCCGCTTCGCCGTGCGTCATCGAGCGGATGACGGCGATCTTGTCGGCGCACTGGGCCAGCTTCGGCAGCGTCTCGCAGAAGACTTCGCCAGTGTTGGTCTTGATAGTGCCCATTTCGCCGCGGTATTCGATCGGCGAGAACGGCTTGGGATCGAACGATTCCTGATGAGCGATACCGCCTGGTAGGAAGATATGGATGACGCTCTGGGCCTTGGCTTCAATGAAGTCGTAATGCTTCAGATCAGCACGGGCCTCTTTCATCTGAAAGAAGTCGGACAGTGTCAGGCCTAGACCGCCCAAGGCACCGACAGTCAACAACGAACGACGGCTGATCGAATTACCTCGGCATTTCATGGCAGGGCACTCCGTGATGATCGAATCGGTGGATGCAAGGCAAGCCGCCGGGACGCTTCGCGACCAGGGGCGTGTTAGTCAGCGAGTCGATCGCGATCGACTACACTGGCAAGAGGCGTGACTTTTCAAGGCGAGCGAGAGGCGGGAAGCGGACCCGATTATGGATCACGGCAAGTTCAAAAACCATGCCGATAGCTCCATTTTCGGGCACACTGGGGGCCTAGCATAACCACCCCCTCGGCAAATGTCAAAGGAAATTGATGCGTTGTCAAGAGGGGCGAAAACCCCGGCAATTTAGGGCTATTGGGCAGAATCAAATTGCCAACTGCGCCCGACCTTACCACCCACCAGAACTAAAACACAACAACTCGTAAACATCTGCGGTCTGGTAGTAAATCGCTGTTCCTTTGCAAAAGTTACACATCTACTGTTTTTACCGTTGCACTCTACGGTTTAATCCGTAGAATGCCGGGCGAAGGAAATCACTAGGAGCCACGGCGATGGCCAGACCCAAACACGAACAACCAACGCCTGCAGAACTTGAGATCCTCAAATTACTGTGGGAACGTGGCACACTGACCGTGCGCGAGGTGATGGAAGAGCTAAACCGCGATGGCCGCGAGCGCGCGTACACCTCGGTGATGAGCCTGATGAACGTGATGACCGACAAGAGCCTGCTGCGACGCACGCCGGTCGGCCGCGCGTTTGAGTACACGGCCGAAGTCGAGCGCGAGCGCACGCTCGGCCAAATGTTGCAAGACTTGCTCGGTCGCGCATTTGCCGGTTCGCCCAGCGCGCTGGTGGCGCAGCTCTTGGACGAAGCCAATCCTGATCAGGCGGAACTGGAAGAGATTCGCAAAACGATTACGCAATACCAGAAAGATCAACAACGCTAAGGAGCGTACTTGTGGCGGCGATCGAACTCCTCTCGCAGCCGATCTGGCAATCGCTGGCCTGGACGCTGCTGCATTTTGTTTGGCAAGGCGCGGCGATTGGCCTGGGCCTGCTCGTCACGTTAACTTTCTGTCGCAGCTCGTCGTCGCGTTACCTCGCGGCGCTGGCGGCCTTGCTGCTGATCGTGCTTTGTCCGCTGGCCACGACTTACTTCGTGCAGCCCACAAATATTGAGAGCGCGACGCTTTCGCACGCTGCGATTGCACTGGCCGACGATACCGATCTCACGACCGCATCGCCAATAACGTTGTTTGCGCTGGCGCAGCCGTTTGTCGTTTTGGCCTGGCTGACCGGCGTGATGGCGCTCGGCGCGCGATTGCTGGTGAGTTACTTCGGCGTGCGTCGGTTGCGCGCTTCGGCTGAACCACTCGCCGCACAATTACAGCCCATGTTTACTCGCCTGGCACAGCAATTAAAAGTTGGTCGTCACGTGCGCGCGTGTGCTTCGCAAGCAGTGCGCGAAGCGCTCGTTGTTGGCTTATTTCGTCCGTTGATATTGATTCCGACCGCGTGGATCACCGAGATGCCGGCGCAAACGCTGGAAGCGGTGCTCGCGCATGAACTGGCGCACATTCGGCGTCACGACTTGTGGGTGAATTTGGTGCAGCGCGTGGTGGAAACACTGCTGTTCTATCATCCGGTGGTCTGGTACGTGTCGCACGTGCTGCGCGTGGAACGCGAGAAATGCTGTGACGAGTTGGCGGTCGCGGCGACCGGCCAGCCGCTCGCGTATGTCGAAGCTTTAGAACTTGTCGCTCACCGGCGTTTGGCGGCGTCGCCATCAGTGTGGGCTACTGCGATGGGAGGTACGAGAACTATGAATCTGCTTGAACGAGTTCGCAACGTGCTCGGCCTGCGTCCCCAGACGCCTGCTGTGCGGTATTGGCCTGTGGGTTTGGCGGCGCTCGTGCTGCCGGTCGGCCTGTGGTGCGCGGCCAGCGCGCTGCCGCCTGCCGCCTATGCCGACGATGAAAAACCCGCCGCCGCCCAAGGCGAAGGTGAAGCCCGTGAGCGTGAAGCACGCGAACGAGAAGGTCGTGAACGCGAAGCGCGGGAGCGAGAAGGTCGCGAACGTGAAGGCCGTGAACGCGAGGCACGCGAACGTGAAGGTCGCGAGCCACGTCGCGAAGGCGAAGCTCGTCGCGAAGGTGACCGCCCACGCGATGGTGAGCGTCGCGAAGGTGAAGCACGTCGTGAAGGCGAACCACGCCGCGATGCTCAGCCGCGTCGCGAAGGTGAACGTCGTGAAGGTGAAGCACGCCGTGAGGGCGACCGCCCCCGCGATAGCGAGCGTCGCGAAGGCGACCGCCCCGGCCCGCGCGATGGCGAACGTCGTGAGGGCGTTCGTCCAGGACCGCGCGATGGCGAACCTCGTCGCGATCCACGTCCCATCGAACACGAGATGCTGCAAATGATTCGCGAACTGCGAATGGAAGTGCAGTCACTGCGTCGCGAAGTGCACGAACTCCGCCAGGGACGCGGCCCGCATCCCGAAGGCGACCGCCAACGGATGGAAGCCGAGCACCGTCAGCGGATGGAAGCCGAGCATCGCCAACGCATGGAACGCGAACATGGCGAACGCGTTCGCGCCGAGCGTGAACGTGCGGAACGTGAACGCGCCGGTCGCGAATAAACAGATGCCGCCGAGTAGGTGCCGCCTGCCGGGCGGCACGGAACGCGACATCCACCATAAAAGGCGAGCAGCCATGAAGTAACTGCTCGCCTTTTTGAAAATGATGCCTTCGCAAACAAACAGACAGCGGGCTCGAAAGGAAGACGCTCCTACTTAACCCATCAAGCACAATGCCCCCTCGCTGTCCCAGAGTCTAGTCAGGCATTTCAAGTTGAACCTGAACTTCCCTAACAGCACTCATCGTATTGCCGTATTTAACCACCCGCAAATTTACTAAACCATTCTCACTATGCCGAAAAGTCTGCGGCAACTCCATTTGTCCGTCGCCACTGCCTATTGCAAATCCATCAACTTCAGCAATATAAGTACCCACTCGTAGCCCCGCGCGATCCGCAGGTCCACCAGCTCTTATCCCCGTAATCAATGCCCCGCGTTTCGAGTATTCACATGTTAGCCCAAGCTTCCCTGGCCGACGCAGCATGAAATCTAGCGACCTCAGCCCACTATCTCTCTCTCCAATAATCTCTTCACGAACTTCGGGTGTTGCTGATTCTATCGTTTTCTGAGCATCGCGGATCAAACGTTCGCGAATCTCCTTAAGCACCCTTGTCGCTGCTTCGCTAGGCAACTCGTCAGAATACAGGTCCGAGAGGTCATCTATCAATTCGTCAAACCCCAGTCTCGATCCTTGAACAGAAGCAACCTTTTCGGCCGTATAGACAATCGACGTGCGTTGACTAAACCGTCCTGACATTTTGTGAAGCGATTGTGTCCTTGGCAGGTCCCCAACTCGAATCACCAGCGAGCTTGTCTCCGCGACCCTGAAATTCACTGCGCCGGATCGATCGGTATAACCTGACTTCAATTGACCACTTCTCGGAATGAGCCACACCCGAGTGCCGCTGGCAGGCGTCTCGCTACCATCAACATCTACATTGACAATTCTTAGCTCGATGTCGACCTGTGCAATCAGAATGCTGTTCCATGAGATGGCAATCACCAGAGCTGCGAGGTACTTCATCTCACTTCACCTTAATACGAACTAGCTTTTCAAAACTTTCCGTCTCTAGCAGCCCGCGCTGTTTCGAATCACAAAGTTGAATAAGCACAATCAACCTGTCTGACGGAGAAACTGGAGGGACTTTGATAGTACGGCTGCCGCTTCCGCTTACCTCCAGCTGGCTTATGTAACCCGACTCTGTTGCGACAAATGCGAGGCAATCACCTATGCTGATACCAAGGTCTGCCTCAACCAACACTTCCATCTCCTTTGAAGGCCGGCCATTCGTATAATCCTTGAATTGGTTCGATGAAAAGACGGCTGTTGCCATCTGTTCGCAGTCAGGGGCTGATCTCAAAGTCGTTGCATGGGTCAGCAGCCAATTGTTCTTATCCGTTATTCGAGTGCCAACATTGCTAGAGAGCGGAACAACGGCAGCATTGTCACCGAATGTATCGATTGACGCTGGCATTGCCATCCAATACGAGCGCAAGGCGAACTGCACGGGAAATGACAATCCGAGTAGACAAAGCAGTAGCAGTACATTCAGCCAAGAGAATACGTCGTACGAGCGCCACACGCCCCATTTCGTTAGTGAACTCCGCTTCAGTTGCTCAATTGGATTCCCTGCGTTCAATTCGCGGTTGTCAGGTCGAATAGGTAGCCAGCACGACTCGGTTGCTGCAATCGGAATCCCCTTTTCGCTTATCTTGATATTTGCTACCGGGCCATCGTTTCCCTCAATGGCAGCTCTTGCAGCACAGTACCCTCGAAATACCAGCAATTGAACTTCAAGACCGGAGAACCGATCGAGATCGGTCCGTATATTTCGAATCCCTCGCTGTATAACCGGCGACAAGAACGCATTGCCTTTGTCCGCGTCCTTACGCAGATCTACAACATAGTGCCCGGCGCTTTCAATCTCCTTCAGCTGTGCCGAACTCAGCCTTTCCATCATGATATCGCTGGCGCGAGTCGCCCTCGCCATCAGCAGGCGATAGGATTGTTCGATGTCCGCATCAAACTTTCGCTCAGCATTGCATACCACTAATTGATCGTCCTTGTGCAATGTCAAAGCCTGTGAGGCTACTATGCCAAGATTGTCATAAACTCCACCATCAGTTAAGTATTGCGATAGCGACAAATCCAAGCCGCCTGCATGCAACAATGCCCGATCAATCTTCACCGGCGTGCAAAGAGGTGGAAATGCGGATGACGCCGTCACCGCTAATGCAAGATTGAGTTGGTCTTGATGAATATGCTGCAGCTTGGAAGTATCAGGACACACTCCATCGGAATCGAAATACGCTATTTTCCCAGTTGTGAAATTAGTCGCCAAGATTTTCAGCTTAGGTCGACCATTGGGCGATATGTCCTGCAAGGTGGCATTATTGAACAGCCTGTTGTAATAACCTTGCAGAATTTCAACCCTTGACCACTTAGACTTCCCTCGACGAATCAGTACAACTCCTACAGCCATCAAGGCAACTGAGAGCAACAGTCTCCACAGCATTGCCAGATCAATAATCAACAGAATCGATAGTGGCAGCAATAAGAATGCGGCGGACAAGAGCCGATAGAAAAGCCACTTACGAAGCAACTTACCCCTCAGATCCGTCTGAGCAAACCCTACAAGTTCGATTGCCGCCTCACTGAATCTCGCCTCATCATTACCTGTGCAATCCTGCCATCTAAGCAATAAATGGGCGGCAAGAATGCTTCCCCCAGAAACGGAGTAAACCTCGCTGATCTTTGCGAGTAATCCGCGTTCCCTTAAATAGCGAACAACGCCTAAATGAAAAAGCGTGGCCCTGAATCCGCCGCCCGATAAGAGTAGTCGCATTTCCCGCCCCTGCGATGCCCCCCCAGCCAG
>JAEZGD010000218.1 GCA_023417165.1 Planctomycetota bacterium | reverse complement strand
CCCATAGTCAGCGAGAACTTGAAGTGGCCCTCGCACAACTCGCTGGCGGCCTGGCGACGCCGCTACACCAACTGCGTGAACAACTGCTCGATCTGCTGGCCCACCTGGAAGCCGGACTCGACTTCGTCGAAGAAGATATCGAGTTCATTTCGGCTGAGGAACTAACGCGCCAGCTCAGCGACATTCACGCCGCCATCGAGCACACCAGACGACAGATGCACGAGCGCGATGCCAGCATCGACGCCTATCAGATCGTGCTCGCGGGTCCGCCCAACGCCGGCAAAAGCAGCTTGCTCAATGCACTGGTCGGCGACGACGCAGCCATCGTTTCCGAGATCGCCGGAACGACGCGCGACTACGTACTGCGGGAACTTGTCATCGACGGCCTGCGGTGCCAGATCATTGATACCGCAGGTTTGGCCGGCGCGGACTTTACGCCCGACGCCGCCGCCGAGGCGCATTCGCGTGCATGGCTCGACCAGGCGCATCTCGTGCTGCTCTGTCGCGACGCCACTCAAGCCGTTTGCGACGAGCCGGCCGCGCGCCGCCTGCAGGTGCTGACGAAACACGATTTACTGCCGGAAAGCGCCAGCATCGCCGATTCGCCACGCGTGATCCTGGTTAGTGCGCGCACCGGATTTGGGCTCGATCGGCTGCGCGCGGCGATTGGCTGGGAACTGCGCGCCCTGCAAGAGCAAGCCGCGCAAGTGGTGGCGAACACCTCGGTGCGCTGCCGCGATAGTCTCGACGCAGCGGCCGAAGCGCTCCAGCGCGCCCGTCACGTGCTGCTCTTACAGGGGGGCGAAGAACTGGTGGCGGCCGAATTACGTATGGCACTTGAGGAACTGGGCCATGTAGTCGGCGCGGTTTATACCGACGACGTGCTCGACCGAATTTTCTCGCGGTTTTGTATCGGCAAGTAGCCCGCCCGTCTTTCGGCCGGTGCGATGAGCAGTGAAAACTCACTTCCCACCGGACTACGGTTGCTTCTATGCCCCAAGGGGCAAAATGGTGGAACCTTTTTCTCCATGCGGGTTTGAAATTGGGCGAAGTGTCGGGTACTTTTAATATTGCGTCCGCGAGCGTCACGACTTGGATCCCGCCTTGGGCTCCATGGGCCCACTGTCCGTCGTCGTTTTGTGGAATCGCGCGCGACAATGTCGACCGTTCGCACACCTGCTCGCGGCGGTCTCCTGCCCACTCGTTTCTATAGACCTCCGAAGGAGTTTCGCCGTATGAGTCGTACCAATCGTCGTACCTTCCTCAAGACCACCGCCGCCGTCGGCGCTGGTTATTGGGCGTTGGGTGGCGTTAGTCCCCGTGTCAGCCTCTCGGCCAACGAGACGATCAACTTTGCGTCGATCGGCGTTGGCGGTAAGGGCGATAGCGATAGCGCCGATGCCGGCCGTGCTGGCAACATGGTTGCGATCTGTGATTTCGACGACAACCAACTGAACCGCGCTGCCGCCAAGTGGCCGAAGGCGCAGAAGTTCCACGACTTCCGCAAGATGTTCGACGAAGTCGGCAAGAGCATCGACGCCGTCACCGTCAGCACGCCCGACCACACCCACGCGGTGGCCTCGGTCATGGCGATGAAGTTGGGCAAGGCCTGCTTTACCCAAAAGCCGCTGACTCACAGCGTGTGGGAAGCTCGCGTGATGCTCGATCTCGCCAAGGAAAAGAACCTGGCGACCCAAATGGGCAACCAAGGCACGGCTTCGAACAAGCTGCGCGAAGCGGCTGCCATCACCGGCAGCGGCGTGCTCGGCAAGATCACCGAAGTGCACGTCTGGACGAATCGTCCGGTGTGGCCGCAGGGCAAAGACCGTCCGACCGATACTCCTCCGGTTCCGGCCAATGTGCACTGGAACGAGTTCATCGGCCCGGCCAAGATGCGTCCTTATCACCCGGACTACCATCCGTTCAAGTGGCGCGGTTGGTGGGAATTCGGCACCGGCGCTCTCGGCGACATGGCTTGCCATACGCTGAACATGCCGTACATGGCGCTCGACCTGAAGGACCCCGTCTGGATCCAAGCGGAAACCTCGGGCCACAACGAAGAGACCTATCCGGCCTGGTCGATCATCAACTTCCTGTATCCCGCCACCGACAAGCGCGGCGAAGTGAAGCTGGTGTGGTACGACGGCAAGAAGCTGCCGCCGCAAGAATTGATCGGCGACAACAAGATGGCCAGCTCGGGCGCGCTGATCATCGGCGACAAGGGCAAGCTGTACGCTCCTGGCGATTACGCCGAGAACGGCTCGACCATGATCGGCGTTGATAAGCCGGAAGTCGAGTACGAAAAGTCGCCTGGCCACTTCGAAGAATGGGTCCAAGCGATCAAGGGCGGCAAGCCGGCCCGGTCGAACTTCCAAGACTACGCTGGTGGTCTGACCGAAACCGTTCTGTTGGGCAATCTGGCCGTTTGGGCCGCCAAGGAACCGGGCGTCGGCAAGAAGATCGGGTGGGACGCCAAGAAGATGGAAGCGACCAACGCTCCGGAAGTCGCCCACATCGTCAAGCCGGAATACCACAACGGCTACTCGCTGTAAGCAAACGCAGGCTTCTGCCTGCTGGCACATAGCAGAACGTCGCGCGAGCATCGAGACCTCTCGATGCTCGCGTTGTTTCTTGGCTGCGATGTTACTTCGCTGAGGGTTTTTCCAATATCAGGCGGTCGCATACGAAAGGTCTAATAATCGAGCGGGCGCGCTGTCACGCCGCCAATGTTCGTTCATCGGACACTCATCCTGGCACTCCATTCTATGAGCACGATTGCTTGCCCCTATTGTCAGGGGACCATGCAAAGGCGGCCGGAACTCGTCGGCAAGTGGGTGGCTTGTCCGATCTGCCAACAACAGTTCGTTTTGCCGGGCGGACAACTCACAACGCCGCGGCCATTGGCGACGATGAACGCCACCAGTGCGCCGCCGACCAGTTATCGTCCCGCGCATCCGGGCGACTGGCTCTCGGGAATCAAAGTACCGATTCTGATTTCGGGGATCTTAAACGCCATATATAGCGCAGTCAGTTTGCTGGCGCTGGTGGCAACATGCGTGGGAGTGATTTTGATTCCGCTGGTCGTTCCTTTGATCATCCTGTGCGTCTTCGAGATCGTTTACTATGGTTCAGCAGATCGGCTGCCGCCGCGCAAAGCGATCAACGATGGGCGCATGATCGCGATTTGCGAGATCGTTGCCGGCGCGTTAACGGTCAATGTGTTTGTGCTGGTTTGCGGCATTCTGGCGTTGGTTGGCTGCAGCCAGGCAGAGCAACGCCTGGCGGCCAGCACGCAGTAAGAAACGCTGCTCTTACCAATGCATGACAAAGCCGCCATCGACGTTGATCGTCTGCCCAGTCACTTCGCCGGCGCGCGACGACGATAAAAACACCACCATGTTCGCGATGTCTTGCGGCGTCTGCCAACGCGCGAGTGGCACCACTTGGCGAATCTTCGCAGCGGCCCAGTCT
>JAEZGD010000168.1 GCA_023417165.1 Planctomycetota bacterium | reverse complement strand
GGTTTGTTCGGCCGGGTTCAAGAACCAGTCGGTGCTCCAAATGCGATGGATGATCCATCGGCGGCTTTCGAGCACCGCCTGCCGCAGACGATCCCGATCGCGAGCCCAGCGTGCCGAATGATAAGTTGCGCCGTCACATTCCACGCCCAGCAAATAGCGCCCGGGCCGCTGAGGATCTTTGACCGCCAGATCGATAAAGAACCCAGCCACGCCGACCTGCGCATCCACCTCATATCCAAGTGAGCGAATCGTGGCAGCGACTTGCTCCTCGAAGGGAGACTCATGGTCGCCGCAGCTTTGGGTGCCGGCGTCCAGCAGCCCTGTTTCTGCATATTTCAAGAATCGCTTCAGCGCCGCGGTACCCCGCGCTTTGGTGCGCGCCAGATCGATGTCATCAGCGCGCAAAGACGAATAGACTTCGCACCGCAGGCGTGCGCGAGAGATCAGCACGTTGAGACGTCGTTCGCCGCCGTCCACAGACAGCGGTCCGAATGCCATGCTCACCACGCGATCTTTATTCGGACCGTAGCCGACCGAGATGAAGATGACGTCGCGCTCATCGCCTTGCAGGTTCTCGAGGTTCTTCACAAAAAAGGTGTCGGTTCCTTTGGCCAGGAAGAAGGCTTCGCAGTCCGGGTTGTCGCGGCGAAGTTGCTCGAGTTCACTCAGAATAGCATCGCGCTGCTTGACCGAAAACGCACCGACGCCGAGCGAAAGTTCGGGCGACGTGCGGGCGTGGTGCATGACGGCTTCGGCGACGCGCCTCGCTTCGATGCGATTGGTGGCGCTGCCGCCGCGATCGAAAATGCCATCAGGCACATATCGCCACACGAGCCCGCGTTCCTGTGTCTTGGCCTCTGGGCTCGGGATTACGTAGAGTCGATTGTTATAAAACTCGCAGTTCGAGACTGCGATGAGCGAATGGTGCTGGCTGCGATAGTGCCACGATAACATGCGTTGCCGAATATTAGCGCCGATGCAAAGCCCCAGAATGCTTTCCATATCAGCAGCGCTCGGCAGGTTTTCGTCTGCGTCTTCCTCGCCGCCGCCGCCGGTCATGCTCGAGAAGAACGCGGTAGGCGGCATCTGCTTGTCGTCGCCCACCACAACAATTTGTCGGCAGCGCGCGATGGCGCCGAACGCTTCAACCGGCCGCACTTGGCTGGCTTCGTCAATCACCAATAGGTCAAATTCCAGCACGCCTGGCTCTAGAAACTGGGCAATCGATGTCGGACTCATCATGAACACCGGCTTGATCGCCTGCACGGCGTGGCCGGCTTCTCGCAGTAGCACGCGAACCGGCTTGTGGCGCGTCTTTTTTTGCATTTCTCGCCGCACAATTGCCATTTCGCCCAGACCGGAGTTATCTGGCAAACTTTGGAAATGCGCCAGGGCGACCTCCTGCCGTGCAAGTTCGATCCGCATGCCATCTAGACGTTGGAACTGAGCGCGCGCAGACTCGTGCGACTCCCCACTGAACTCGGCTAGCAGCGGATAGTGCTGATAAATGGCACGTTGCAGCGCTTCGTAGTAGCTCATCCAAAACTGTCCCACCGCGTGCACCGGTGCGACATGGCCCGCATGCAAGTGATCGGCCATTTGCGACAGGCCTTCTGCCGCCAGGCGGGCGTGACGCTGGCGATAGGCGATCCAGGCATGCACCGCTTCAGGCTGCGCCTGCCAGGCACTCAACCGCTGGGCAACGTCATCGAGCGATAGCGTATTCAGCTCACTGCTTCCAAACGCCACGCGTAGATCAAGTTGCAGGCTTTGAAACAGCGTTTGCAGTTCGCCCAGCAGCTTTTTGAAATCGGCGGCAATGCGCTTCACGAGTGCCGCACCGCTTTGCGGGTTCGACTGCCTTGCGAGGATCTCTCGAAAATTGCTGGCGATGCCTGCGCCCTTTGCTTCGGCTACCCAGCGCGCGATGGCTTGCAGTTGGGACCAGTCGGAGTCCTCGCCGCGCCAAAGCGAACCAAACACCTGCTGGCCAAGTTGGCCGCCGCTAGCTGGTGCGAGCGATCGTGTAGCTTGCTGACCAGCTAACAGCGCATCGCATAAAGTCAGCCGCTCGGCCTGTGCCGTAGGCGGGCGATTGACGCAAATGGATTCCAGCGTGCGCACTGCGGCCCGGTAGTCACGCGAGAGCCAGCGGAGCCACGACTTGCCGCGCAAAGCGATCTGTTTTCGCGCGGGGCCGATCTCGGTAGTCCAAGCGTGAGGTTCAACTTGCCCCTCGAGCGAACTGCGAACCTCGGCCAACTTGCCACCTTGAGAAAGCAAGGCATGGATCGGTTCTGGTTGATTCCACAGCGTCGACGTAATCGCATGTTGATCAAGCGGCGGCGCCAGAGCCAAGTGCCTGGCGAGCTGCGCAAGTGAAGCGATTTCGCGAGCGTTCTGAGGCTGCGGCAAGGCGAGCAGGTCCGCCAGTTCACGAGCAGCGCAGAGCAGGTTGTCGAGACGAGGCGCCAGCGAGGCGATACTCGCAGTCAGCCGTTGCAAGTCCACGGGAAGCACCGCACTCGCCTGCACGCCGCGCCACGGATGCTCGGTCGGATTTCCCACCTTTTGCAGAGCCTGGGCCACGTCGGCAACAAGCGCCGCTTTGGACCTGGCTTGTTCTTTGGTCCAAGTAAGGGGGCGATCGTGAACAAAGTTGGCGGGAGGAACCTGTTGCGCGGTGAGGCGAATCAGTTCTCCCATCGCTTGATAGGCAGTGATGCCCGATTCGCCAAAAGGAGCGTGCAACGCGGTAGCATGAGTGTTCAGTCGATCACGCACCTGGCGTAGCTCGTCGAGTTGTTCTTTGAGATTGCCGAGGCGCGGGCGTTTCGACTCCAGCGTTAGCTCAAGATCTTTGAGCACCGCTTTCTTGTTGGCCTTACTGCTATGCAGTTCCAGGCAGAGTTGTCCCAATCCGATGTGGTCCAATCGTCCTTTAACGACCTCAAGCGCGGCCATCTTTTCCGCGACGAACAACACCTTGCGACCGTCTTTCACGGCCGCGGCGATCATGTTGGTGATGGTTTGAGACTTGCCGGTTCCTGGCGGCCCTTGCACAACCAGATGACGACCGCCGCGCACTTCCTCGATGACGATGGATTGCGAACTGTCGGCATCGGTGACATGAGTGATGCGTGCGGGATCGAGCACATCGTCGAGCTTGTCATGGTCGGCGAAAAGCGGGGGATCACTGCGAAAGCTGCCTTGCAAGACGGAGGTGATGTTTTCTAACTCGGTCAGCGGTTTTTCCGCAGGCCATGTCTTGGGATCGAGATCTCGATACATCAAGAACTTGGTAAACGAATAGAACCACAACACCATATCATTATCGAGCACCTGCCAGCGAGGCTGCCCGGTAATGGCGGCACGCACGCGCGAAAAATACTCGCTAGGAACAAAACCGTTCTTGTCGAATGCTTCCTCGCCTGGCTGCAGTT
>JAEZGD010000154.1 GCA_023417165.1 Planctomycetota bacterium | reverse complement strand
TTCCTGCACAGCACGACAAGCCTGGCTTGTCCCACGAACCATGTCTAACCTGCGTATCGGTGTCCCCAGCAAAGGCCGCTTGTCCGAACTCGCCGCCGAGATCATGCAGCAAGCGGGGCTGAACTTTCGGCGACAAGACCGCAGTCTGTTTGCTCGCGTTGCTGAACTGCCGGTCGACATTACTTTCTTGCGCACCGAAGACATTCCGGTCCTGTGTGCCGAGGGCGCGATCGATATGGGCCTGACCGGCAGCGATTTGCTGGCCGAAGCGCGGGTTGATGTGACGCGCCGGTTAGATCTCGGCGTCGGCAAGTGCCGCTTGGCAGTGTGCGTGCCCGACGATGCCGGCTTCACCAAGGTCGAGCAGCTCGACGGCTGCCGCGTGGCGACCAGCTTTCCGCGCGTGACCGAAGAGTACTTCAAGCGTCACAACGCCAACGTCCATCTGGTGTCGCTGTCGGGCTCGGTCGAAGTGATGATCGCGCTCGGCGTGGCCGATGCCATTGTCGACCTGGTCGAGACCGGCAGCACGCTGGCCGCCAATCGCCTGGCGATTTTGGACGAGATCGGCCGCTATGAAACGGTGCTGATTCAAAATGCCCAGCGCCGCCATGCTGAACAGGCCGACCGTATCGTGCGCCGCCTGGAAGGCGTGGTCATCGCCCGCAGCTATTCGCTGTTGGAATACAACGTCCCGCGCGAACGCTTAGGCGATGCCGAAAAGATCACGCCAGGCTTCCGCTCGCCAACCGTGAACCCGCTCGAAGATCCGGCGTGGTGCGCGGTCCGTGCGATGGTCCGCCGCAAGGAAGTGATCGATGTGATGGAGAAGCTCGAAGCGCTCGGCGCTTCGGCCATTCTCGAAACGCAGATCACCAACTGCCGGTTGTAAACCTGCCCGTTAGTGGCGACGTTTCCGCCTCTGACGCCCAGGTTTTTCAACATGCGCGCAATTGTTATTGACGATTGTAACTTGTAGTAGCCGCAAAGGTTGCGACGAGTTTTGGCAGACGCTTTCACAGCCTGTTTGTTGAAAAACATAAGGCTTGCAGGTGCAGGCGAATGCTAACTGCTGTTGCGTGTTGAATGTCCTGCTACCCCAGTCCTATCACTTGGCGGACTTTCGCACGCGGATCAAACAGCAACTCATAGGGATCCGCGACCTCGTCTTCCGGCAGGTCAACAATCTGCAGCAGCGCTAGTGCGCCTGGCACCAATTCGCCGCAAGAAGGCGATCCCAACGCGCCGCGCAGCGCTTGTGCACCCCACAGCGTTCCCATTTTCAAAATCACCTCGAGCGGCACTTCGGGGAACTGCTGGGCGACGTAGCGCAGTTCGTCCCACAGTTTCAAATCGGGATTCGACGCGCGCGAATCGGTTCCCACCGCCACCTTCACGCCTTTGCGGAACATCTCCAGCAGCGGATAACGCGTGTGACCAAAGTACGCATGCGTGCGCGGGCAATAGACCACCGACAAGCGTTCGCTCTGCTCGGCTAAATAGTCGATCTCGGCCGAATTCAAGTAGTTACCGTGAATGACCAGTGCGTGCTGGGCTTGCGCCAGAATCTTCAAATAATCGAGCGGCGCGATGCCGCGCGGCAAGGCCGCAGGATCCCAAGCACCAACCTCGCTCAGCATCGTATAGAACGCGCCGCTGTGCGAACGCATGAGTTCGAGCTCGTCGACCGATTCCGCTAAATGCATGGCCAGCGGAAAGCCACGCTCGGCCGAAAGCTGCGCGAGTCGCGTCAGCAAAGGGACGCCGACGGTATACGGCGCGTGCGGACTCAAGGCCTCTGCCTTAGGCCATGGGCCGACGGCTTGCTCGGCGGTTTCGTACAGTTCGTTTTCGCGCGCTGTGGAAAGTCCTAGCACTTCGGCGAAGGCAATGCGCGTCGGCAGCTGAGGCAATGGTGGCGCGGGGCCAAGCGACGTGATATCGGCCACGACACCCACGCCGCCGCGCACCGATTCGAGCAGCCCGTCCTGAATCGCCGCGTGACGCTGCTGCTCGATTTCCTCCGGCGAGAGTGTGGCCGTTTGTTGGCGTCGCCAGCGCACCACTTCACGAATCCAGGCCGGAAAGCCATGCGCCGGATCGCCAATCGGCTGCTGAAAATGGCTCAGTTCCAGATGCGTATGCGCATTCACGAGCGCCGGCAGAATGGCGACATTGCCTAAGTCAACGATTGGCTCGCCGCTCAGGTTCTCGGTCAGCGAATGCACCACATGATCGCACGACACGATCCCGTCGCGCACCGGCGGCCGACTGACCGGAAAGACATAGCGAGCTTTAAAGCATGGCATGAAGACCCCTTAGCAACGAATCGTGACGACCTGCGTTCTTCTGATGATAGCTTGCTGGGCCGGCGCTTCGGTATGGCAGTGGTGCACCGCTGGCAATAGCGTCGCTAGCGCGCTCAACTGCTCTCGCATCGAAATCTGCACCGCTTTAATATCCGCACCTCGTCTGAGCGGGTTTTTGCGCCGAAGTAATACTCAGCGAATCTGCGCTAGGAAGGCGCTCGTTCGCTGCCGCCTGCCGCTCTTACAACATCGTGGGAAAGGATGCCCATGCTCCGCCGCCAGTTCCTGGGACTTGGTCTTGCTAGCGTCGCCGCGTGCACCATCGGTGGTTGCCGCAACAAACAATTCGCACGCGTGGTCAAGCCAGGCGAAGACGAAATGGTCGGCAGCCACGCCGCCGGTAGCGAAACCTTCAAGCCGCTGATCGACGAATCGGTCGGCAAATTGCTCGCCAACTGCCATCAGGTCGCAGCGCAGCAAGTCTCGTTCGAGGGCGCGCCGCCGATGCCTGGCGTGCGCCGCATCTGCTTCATTGGCGTCGAAAACAAAAGCGCCGAAGAACTCGGCGACTTCAAAGAGCAGATCTATCAACTGATCGACAGCCGCATCTCGGAAGCCCGCGGCTCCTTCACGCTGATCAATCGCCGGGCGGTCGATGCGGCGCTGCGTCAGACGCGTCTGCGCCCGGATGACCTGCTCGCCCCGCAGAACATGCGACTGTTCTGCGCCCATTTGGAGCAGGAAGGCCAGCCTTTTGATTACATGCTGTGGGCGGTGCTGACCTCGGGCACCACGCGCGAGAACAAAGAGTACCAGCGCGACTACCTGCTGACGCTGGAACTGGTCGACGTGCAGACGATGGCGCAATTCAAGGAATCGGCCACGCTCAGCAAGGGCTATCACCAAAGCCGCGCCAGCCGCTGGACTTCGACGAATCCCTTCAAGTGGAAGTAGTGCTTCCCTCGTAGGACGAAGCCATGCTCCGTCCACACCATAGCGTCGAAACGAGGTTATTAAAGGACGGAGCACGGCTCCATCCTACGCATATGCTCATCCGTCTAGTTGTCATCGGTGTGGTTCTGCTCAGCGGTTGCGCCACGTATGCCGACCGCGCGCGGGTGGTGCGGACCTCCTTCTATGCCAACACCCTGTCGGGCTCGCTGACCGAGATCGAGAAGGGATTGAAGAAGGGCAAAGGGGACCAAGACGTTCTCAAGCTTGAAAAGGCGATGGTGTTGCTCGCCGATGGCAAGCCGCAGGAATCGGAGCAACTGCTGCGCGAGGTGCGCGATCGGTTCGACCATCTCGAACAAGACAGCGTGGGCGAGGCGGCGCTCAGTTGGCTTACCGACGACAATGCCAAGAGTTATGCCGGCGAGGATTACGAACGCGTACTGGTGCGCACGTTCCTGGCGCTGTCGAACCTGATGCACGACGGCAGCGATGCCGAGGCGTATTCGCTGCAAGTCGCGGAAAAACAGCAGCAAATCATCGCTGCGGCCGTCGAGTCGGATGGCACCAATCCGAAGGCCAATTATCAGCAGGTCGCGCTTGGACCGTACATTCGCGCGGCGCTGCGCGAGCAAACGCATCGCGATTTCGACGACGTGGCGCGCAGCCGCGAAATGGTTGTCAACTGGCAACCGGACTTCGCCCAGGGACACGCCGACTTGCAGCGCGCGGCCTATGGTCGTCATAGCGAACCGGGACACGGCGTGCTGTATGTGATTTCGCTCGTGGGCCGCGGTCCGTACAAAGAAGAAGTTGCCGAAATTCCCAGCCAGGTGGCGTTGTTGATCGCCGATCGCATCCTGAGCGCGACCGGCAAGCACACGCTGCCGCCGACGATCGCGCCGATCAAAGTGCCGAAGGTGATGCCGCAGGTGAACTTGATTCGCAGCGTCAACGTTTCGGTTAACGGTAAACAGCAAGGCCAGACCGAAACCATCACCGATATTGGCCGCATGGCGACCGAGCAGTACGAGGCCGTGTATCCCAGCATCGTCGCCAAGGCGGTGGTGCGGCGCGTCGTGAAGAAGGGGGCGATCTACGCCGCCAAGGAAGTCGTCGGCGTCGACAAGTATTCGTGGCAAAGCCTGGCCTTGGATGCGGCCGGCGTCGCCTGGGAAGCCACGGAATCGGCCGACACACGTTGTTGGGGCCTGCTGCCTGACAAGATTCAAGTGTTGCGCGTGGAACTGCCGGCCGGCGAGCACGAGTTAGACCTGCAACCGCTCGGCCGACACAACCATCTGACCGGCACGATCACCAACCAGAAGGTGTCGATTGCCGATGGCCGCAATACCTATGTGATGGCCATATATCCCGACACGCGACTCGTCGGCCAGGTGCTTGTAAGCCAGCCGTAGTCGCAGCGGTTAGTCCCGCGCCTTCACAACGCCGCGCAACTGATTTCGCGGGGCCGGGCCCAAGTGGCGGCTATCAGTCGAGACGGGAACGTTATCGCCAAGCAGAAAATACTCATTCTCGCGCAGCGGCGCATCGGCTTGCCACGGGCGATTCAGCCCCAGCGGATCGAGCCAATAAATATCGCGATAGACGCGCAAGTTCGTGATCTTCGCGTTGGCTTGGGTGATGCCGACGCTTATTGGGGCTGAGTCGCCGAGTTCGCGTGCCGCTTCTGACGCTGAATAGTCGTGCTCAAAGCACGTTTGCCCGTCAATGACCAGGATGATCTGCTGGTCGCACAACGCGACTTCGAAATCAAACGCTTGCTCGTCCGCCATCGGCGTGGGGCGAAGGTTGACTTGGAGCCCCAGATGTTTCTCGTTGTGATAGAGGTGCGCAATATATTCCGTGTGATTCCATTCGATGCGCCACGCGTTCCAGCCGTCGTGCAGTCGCCACATCACAAGTCCGGGAGCATCGAGTTCGATCCGCCCTGTGACGCGCACGTCGAACACGTCATTAATCGTGCGCGCGGCAGCCGGATTGTAGAGATCGATGTCGGTGATGCGCGCGTGTTCAGCCGCGTTTGGTACTAACTGCAGCGCTGGCGGATGAAAGCTCAACCACGTGAGCTCCTCGGTCGCCGATAGTGTGTGCGTGGCTTGCGACGCATTAAACCGCGCGGCCTCGGACGGCTCCGGCTGCCAAGGCGATTCGCCAGCGGCGCTGTAGCGGTCGTCGTGCACGAGTTGGCTCAGCGCACGCTGCTCAGCGAGCGTTTTCTGCCAAAGTCGCTCGTTGCGATAGAGTTCGCCATTGCGAATCGCAATCTGTTCGCCAGGCAAGCCGATGACGCGTTTGACCGCCAGGCCCTCGCTGGTTTCCCAGGCGACCAATTCCATCCTCTCAGGCGCTCGCCAGAGCAGCGGCCAGCGATCGATCAGCACGCGTTGCCCGGCGCTGGTGTGCGTGGCGACGTCGTCGGTTTGCAAGTGTCCGCAGTTCGGACAGACGATGCGCGACGCTGGCGCTGTGGCGTCGAAGGCGATGGGAAAGCGACACGCCTGGCAATCGAGCAGCGTTTGCTCGCCCGTCAGTGTTGGCGCCATGGAAGGGCCGGTGATGCGCACCGGCGTCCAGAGGCCCTCGAGCAGCGCGACACGCGCGCCACCGAGCACCAGCAACAACAGCAATAGCGCGGAAATCCACCAGCGCCAGAGTCGCCAATGAAATAGGTGCGGAATCGCAGTACGCGCAAGCATGCCGCTATTCTAGCGGCCCAGCGGACGGCTCGCCGCGCGGTTACTCGCCGGTGCCGCGGCGAACGCATTGGCACAGCGCGGTCAGTTCTTCGACTGCGGCGCGAATTTGTTCTTCGCAGGGCAGGGGACGACACGCCCGTTCCAGCCGCGCGGCCGATTCGCTGAGCGAATCAAAGCCATAACTGCCGCAAGCGCCCTTCATTTGATGAGCGTAACGGCTCAGCTGCGTCCAGTTCTCTTCCGCCACAGCGGCGGAAAGGTTCTGCACCCGGCCAGGCATCTCATCAATAAACAAGTCGACGATCTCGCTGAGATCGGGATCGCTCGCCAAGCTGGAATAGAGATATCCCATATCAACCGTCGGCGATAATGACATCGAAGCTGCCCCTTCAAAGTCGTAAATGCGGTCGCGAGGTCATCTCGCAATCGTCTGTTGAACTATAGGACATAGGCGTCCTCTTTGTGGACCGCTGCCGCATGCGTGCGGGCTTTGGCGGACTACCGCGAAGGGGCCGCTATACATGGACGTCATCGCCACTGCCTGCGTAATCGCCACAATCGATATGAATTGCAAAAGCGGGCGAGGCGACAGAATGCGAGGGAATGGCTTGGGAAGAATAGGAAAATAGCTGAGAGATTGCCGTCTAGCTAAGGAAGGCAGATGGGGGAGTCGATACGTCGTGAGGAAGTGCCAGCGTGAGAC
>JAEZGD010000762.1 GCA_023417165.1 Planctomycetota bacterium | reverse complement strand
CATTGGATGACCGCTTCTTCTGCTTCCCGGTTTTTGGACTATGCGAATGAGGTGCGCCCGCAGATCGATGCGGCCCTGGATCGCTACAGCCAATACGACGACCAATGCCCCGCCCGACTGAGGGACGCAATCCGTCACAGCCTGCTAGCACCGGGCAAGCGATTGCGTCCGCTGCTGGTGTTAATGGCTACTGAGGCTTGCGGTTACGATCGTCAGCAGGCAATGCCTGCGGCGTGTGCGGTCGAGATGATCCATACGTATTCGTTGATCCATGACGATTTGCCCGCGATGGACGACGACGACCTGCGACGCGGGTTGCCGACGTGTCACGCGGCGTTTGATGAAGCGACTGCCATCCTGGCGGGCGACGCCTTGCTTGCCCAGGCATTTGAGGTGCTCGCAAGTGGGGGTTATGATGCATCGGTAACGGCGCGGTGTGTGTTGGAACTGGCTCAGGCGGCGGGTGCGCGAGCCTTGGTCGGTGGTCAGGCGGACGATTTGGCCGCGGAATTCAAAGGTGGCGACGTCGCCTTTTTGGAACATATTCACCGCCGAAAAACGGGAGCTCTGTTCTTGGTTTCGCTGCGGCTCGGCGGCCTGGTGGCGGCTGCGTCGTCGGAACAGATGGAAGCTCTGGATCGTTACGCCAAGGCATTGGGTTTGGCCTTTCAGATTGTCGATGACTTGTTGGATCTGGAGGGAGACGCGACCGAGATGGGCAAACGGACCAACAAGGATTCGGACGCCGGCAAACTGACCTTTCCCGCGCTGTTGGGCGTCGAGGAAAGCCAGCGCCGCGCACAACACCTGGTAACGCAAGCGCGCGAAGCGCTCGCGCCGCTGCACGATCAAGCCGCGCTGCTGGATGCCCTCGCTGGCTATGTCTTGGAAAGGAAGCACTAAGGTGACCATGCACAAGTGGCTGTCTAATATTCAATCCGCGATCGACCTGCACGCGATGTCGGTCGCCGAATTGAACGAGGTCGCTGGCGAAGTCCGCGACGTGCTGTGCAACCTGCTGAGCACGCGCAGCGCTCACTTTGCGTCCAACCTCGGCGTTGTCGAACTGTGTCTGGCGCTGCACAGCGTGTTCGACTTCCGCAGCGATCGACTGATCTGGGACACCGGGCATCAGATCTATCCGCACAAACTGGTGACTGGTCGCTACGACGAATTCAGCACCATTCGCACGCGCGGCGGCTTGATGGGTTATCCGAACCCAATCGAAAGCGAATACGACCTGTTCATGACCGGCCACGCCGGCTGCAGCGTCAGCACCGCGATGGGCCTGCGCAGCGGCGACGAACTGCTCGGCCAAGACGAACGCTTCTCGGTCGCGGTCATCGGCGATGGCGCGTTCCCCTCGGGCATCGTCTATGAAGCGATGAACAACGCCGCCGGCAAGAAGCGCATGCTGGTCGTGCTTAACGACAACAAAATGTCGATCTGCCCGCGCGTCGGCGGCATGGCCCATTACCTCGACAAGCTGCGCACCAACCCGTTCTATACCGGCATGAAGACCGAAGTTCAGCGGTTGCTGAACAACGTGCCGGTCTTTGGCGATCCGCTCGAGCGTTTCCTCGCGCAGTTGAAAGAAGGCGTCAAAGCCGGCCTGCACGGCGGCATGCTCTTCGAAGACCTGGGCTTCCGCTATATCGGGCCGATCGATGGCCATAACATCGCGGTGATGCGCAAGTACCTCGAGATGGTCAAAAATCTCGATGCTCCGGTGCTGTTGCACGTCGTCACCGAGAAAGGGCACGGCTATCAACCTGCCGCTGCCGATCCTGTTTTCTTCCACACCCCGCCTGCGTTCGAAGACCAGTGCGGCCAAGCGTTGCCGAAGAAGACGTCCAGCAAGCCGGCCTATACCAACATCGCGCGCGACGCCATCCTGCATCAGATGCGCTGCGACGCGAAGGTGACCGTGCTGACCGCCGCCATGTGCCAAGGCAACAAGCTGGAGCCGGTGCGCGACGAGTTTCCCGATCGCTTCTTCGACGTCGGCATTTGCGAGTCGCACGCCGTGGCGTTTGCCGGCGGGCAAGCCAAAGCGGGACTCAAGCCGATCGTCGACATCTACAGCACGTTCCTGCAACGCAGCTATGACCAGATCTTCCAAGAGGTCGCGCTGCAGAACCTGCCTGTCACGTTCATGATGGATCGCGCCGGTCTGACTGGGCCCGATGGTCCGACGCATCATGGCTGCTTCGACCTCGCTTATATGCGGGTGTTTCCGAACATGGTCATCATGGCGCCCGGCGATGCACACGACCTGGAAGCAATGCTGCACTTTGCGCTTCAGCACACTTCGCCGTGCGGCATTCGCTATCCCAAAGACAACGCCGAGCGTCTGCCCGGCGACCGTGCGCCGCTGGAACTCGCCAAGGCGGAAGTCATTCGCTGGGGCCGCGATGGCAACATTCTGTGCGCCGGCACGCTGCTAACAAACTGCCTGCAAGCGGCCGAAAGTCTGCGCGAAGAAGGTCTGGATGTCGGCGTTATTAACGCGCGATTTATTAAGCCAATCGATCGCGAGATTGTCGAACGTGCCCTCCGCGAAGGCAGCTTCCTGGTCACGGTCGAAGAGGGCTGCCTGCCGGGTGGTTTCGGCAGTGCGGTTCTGGAAGCCGCCAGCGATCTGGGGCTGGAAACGTCCCGCATTCGCCGCCTCGGCATTCCCGATCGCTTCGTCGAACATGGTGAACGGGGCGAACTGCTGGCTGAGCTCGGCCTCGACGCGCCCGGCATCGCACGCACGTGCCGCGAACTGACACACCGCGCCGAATACGTCTAAGTGTCGCCGAAGTCGCCGTCCGCTCCTTCAACTGCGCCACGACCGCGCGACACTTCTGCGTCGCGGTCCTGACTTCCCACGTCCCGCAGCCTCTGATGCTTCCGAAACGACCACTCCTCGCCACGCTTGCTTCCACGGAGCAAAAGGCGACTTTATGCCTGCTTTTTTCTGTGGCGTGGCGGTCGAATATGCCCCCGCCGCTGGCGTCGTAAAGTAGGCCGCCGTCTGGCTTTTCGCTGTCGGAGCCGGTGCCCGTATGCCATTTCCTGAGGCACATGGCGACGATGCGTATGCCAGCCACCAATGAGGGGCTCGTTGCTCGCCGCGGCTTGTTCTATGCCCCAACTTTTCCTCACGCATTACGCTGCTTCTATTTCCAAAGAGCCTATTTTCCATCGTATACAGAACACAAAAATTGTCAAGTGTTATTAAAGTTTATATTATGCACTACGCGATCTCTCTGGTGCCTTTCGCTCCACGAAAGTAGCGCTGCGAATTTCCCTGTTCTCGACTCGTCCAACCGATCTCCTCAGCTCAACATTGCAGCAGCGCCCGCACAGCGCGACAATAATGCACGTTCTCGACTCCCTTGCTTAAGCGCGCAGGAGATCGCGTGATGACTCTAACCACTCCCCACACTGGCGCTCAAGTTCATCAGCAACAATCCACGCGCCGCCAAGCCAGAGGATGGTGGCTGCTGTGGGCGATGATTGGAACCTTTGTGGCATTGGTCCTCGGCGTTCCCGGCGGCGTTTATCTCGCGTGGCTACAAGGGGCGAAAGCTGACCTCGATCGCGAAATCGCCGCGATCGTTGCCGCGCGTGAACCACTCACCACCACCGAGCTAACCGCGTACTACGCCTTGCCGCCGGGCGAGCGTAACCTGACTGCCGACTGGCAAGCCGCGCTGGCGCCGCTCGCCGCCGCCGCGCAGCAACTGACTCACCATGATTTGCCGCCGCTTGGCCAATCTCTACCTAACGAACAAGGCTTGCGCGATTCGTTGGCGAAGATGCAGCCGCAGATCGATCTGCTTCATACTTTGGCGGATCAGCCTGGCGAGGTGCGCTATCCGCATGATTTCGCTGGCGGCGCGTCGATGCTGATGCCGGAAATCGATGCGCTGCAAGGCGCCCGGCACATGCTTGAGCTCGAGTTTCAAATCGCCGCCCGCCAAGGCGATACCGCACGCGTTCTGCGTAACCTCCAAACCCGCGTGCGCATGGCCGACACCCTCGCCAGCGAGCCCATTGCGGTGGCGCTCTTGATGCGCGCCTCTTTGCATCGTACCGCCCTGCGCGACATCCAGCATTACGCCAATCTACAACCCGATCTTGCCGACGCCGATTTGGCCGCGCTCCAGGCATTAGCGCGTGATATCGACTATCAGCCACAGCTTCGCACCGTGCTGCTTGGCGAGCGCGCCTTGGCCTATCAGGCGCATCATTACCGATTTCGAAATGAAGACGAATTGGTCAGCGCCGCGGCCAGTGGCCCGCGCGTCACCACGCATGACGCCAGCGGCGTGGTCAATCCCGAATGCTGCGCCATTACGCTCCGGCAGTACTCCGAATTGATCGCAGCCGCCAAGCTGCCCACCGCCCAGCAGCTCGATGCCGTCGATTCCTTGCATCAAGACTTCGAGCTGCTCGGCGACACACCGTTTTCGGTTTGGCGTTATGGACGCGCGCTGGTATGGAAGCAGATACCGCAATCCGTTGCTTATTTGGCCAAGGCCACCACCTATCGCGACTTGACCGATGTCGCACTGGCGATGCACCGCTATCGCCAGGCAAACGGCGACTTTCCCGCAGATTTAAACGACCTGGTACCCAACTTTCTGCCCACGCTGCCTGTCGATCCATGCGATGGTAGGCCGCTGCGCATGAAGTTGGAACCGACGACATTAACCTTGTACAGTGTCGGTATCGATCGCATCGACGATGGTGGCCAATGCGAAGTGGATTCGCTGGCGCCCGATGTGTCGGCGGTCATTCCCAAACAACCTTAGCGGCCCGCGCCGCACGTATTCGCATAGCTCCTCACTTTTCAGCGAGTCTTCGCCATGTCTTCTCCTCCCGAAGTGCCCGCCTCCGAGACGATCGCCGGCCATTACCAACAGTCGCTGCAGCGCCGCCGCCGCGGCGCGCGCCTGATCTGGGGGATTCTGATTGGCTTTGGCCTCTTGCTGCTATGCACGCCAGTCATCCTTTACATGGCTTGGAACGCGCGCGGCCGTTCGCTGTTGCGCGCTCAACTCGCCGAGATTAAAGCCGCCGGCCAACCGATCACTACGACCGAAATGGCTGAGTATCACAAGGTGCCCGAGGGCACGCCCGACATCACCGACATTTGGGTCGCCGCGATCGCGCCGTTCGATACGCCGCAGTTCAGCACATCCGGCCAGCATTTGCCCATCGTGGGAAACAACGGCGAGCCGCCGCCCCTCGATCAACCGCTAGCCGCCCAAGACGAGCAGGCGATTCGCGATTGGTTACAGTCGCATCAAGCGTTGTTCGCAGGCGTATACACCGCGGCCCGCACGCCTGGCGAAGTGCGTTATCCTCGCGACTTCAGCAAGGGCATTGGCATGCTGCTCCCCGAGACGCAGCAAATACGCAGCGTCGCCCGCTCGCTGGCGCTGGAGTTTGAGATCCTGGCTCGCCAGGACGATCTGGAGGCGGCCCTCGAAAACCTCGAAACGAGCTTTATCGCCGGCGAAACGCTGCGCCACGAACCGATAATTATCAGCATGCTCGTCCGCATTGCTGTGCAGGGC
>JAEZGD010000707.1 GCA_023417165.1 Planctomycetota bacterium | reverse complement strand
GTACTATGTCGTCGCGGTCGGCGTGGGCACGCTAAAGCTCGCTTCGCTGCCGGTTTATTTGCCGGCGGACGAAACCGCATTCGCCTCGTTGCCACCACTGCCAGCCAAGGCATATGCCTGACGTCATGGCACATCAACTGCTGCTCAGCGAGAACTTTCCGCCGCATGTTGGCGGCAGTAGCCGTTGGTTCTACGAACTCTATAGGCGGCTGCCGCACACGCAGCAGACAATCGTCGCCGGAGCGCATCCCGAAGCATCGAATTGGGATGCCGAGCAACCAATGCGTATCGAGCGATTGCCGCTGCGCATGCCGCACTGGGGAGTGCGAAACGCCGGGGCGCTGCGCAGTTATGTGCGCTCGTGGCGGCGATTGGGGCAATTGGCAAGCGAACTCAAGCGTCGGCAACAAGTTCGCCCCGTGGTTCATGCGGGCCGTTGCTTGCCGGAAGGCTGGCTCGCATGGTTGCTATCTTGGAGCCACGGCCTGACCTATACCCTTTATGTACATGGCGAAGACGTTACCACGGCGGCCACCAGTCGCGAATATCGCTGGATGGTACAGCGCGTGCTGCGGGGCGCGCGGTTGGTAATTGCAAATAGTCAAAACACAGCTTCGATCCTTGCTCGCGATTGGCGTCTGCCTGCCAGCCGGGTTCAGGTGCTGCATCCCGGCGTTGACGTGCAGCGCTTCTGCCCCGCGCCGCGAGACGAAGCGTTTCGTGCGCAACTTGGCTGGACGGGCCGGCAAGTGATTCTTACCGTCGGCCGCTTGCAGCTTCGCAAAGGTCATGATCGCCTCATCGCGGCACTAGCTCAGGTGCGGAAGCACCATCCGAATGTGCTGTATGCAATCTGCGGCGATGGCGAAGAACGTCCGACGCTAGAGCGGTTAATCGCAGAGCATCGCTTGCAAGCGCACGTGCAATTGTTGGGCGAGGTCGCCGACGACCGCCTGCGGCAGTGTTATCAGCAATGCGACTTGTTCGCCCTGCCGAATCGGACCGTGGGACAAGACATCGAAGGCTTTGGCATGGTGCTGCTCGAAGCCCAGGCGTGTGGCAAGCCAGTGCTCGCAGGCGATTCTGGCGGAACACGTGAAACGCTTCAGCCAGGAATCACCGGCTGGATCGTCGATTGTGCTCAGGTCGATGCTTTGCGGCGTGCGCTCGTCGAGGCCTTCGCCGATGCGGCACGACTAGAAACGATGGGCGCTGCCGCCAGGCAATGGGTGGTCGAACACTTTGACTGGGACGTTCTGGCCCGACACGCACAAGTTTTGTTTAGCGAGTTGGGAACGCCTCCAAGTCGTAATTGCACTGCCGTCTCGCCGGTCTCCGCCACCCTTCCTGCCCACGCCCCAGCCGACATCGCATGAGGCGCACATTAAAACAATTCGCCAATTTGCTCGCGGTGGTAACAGCCTTGCCGCTAGCCATTAGCTACCGCCTGGCGACCTTGGCATTGTGCCGACAATCGTGCTTTGCGACCTTGGCCCAATGCGTCAGTCTCTTGCCAGGCAAATGTGGAATCTATTTTCGCCGTGGCCTGTATCGGCAGCTGTTGCCTGTTTGCGGAACGGACTCACAGGTGGGATTTGCGGTGCTGCTGACCTCGCCAGACACCTGCCTGGGCGCACACAGCTATATCGGTCCCTTTTCGATCTTGGGCGATGTCGTGGTAAGTAGCGACGTCTTGATCGCCTCGCATGTCTCGATCATCAATGGCGCTCGGCAGCATGGGGCCGAGCGCTGTGATGTTTCGATTCGTGAACAGGCAGGGACGCTGCCGCGCGTAACCATTGGCGAAGGAAGTTGGATCGGCGAGCGAGCGGTGGTAATGGCGGATGTAGGTCGGCACTGCATTGTGGGAGCGGGGGCTGTCGTGACGCAGCCCATTCCCGACTATGCCGTGGCGATGGGCGTGCCAGCGCGCGTGCAGCGTTTTCGCGAGCCAGCCGATCCGCGCACAACTGCCACCACCGAACTCACCACGGCAGGAACGGCTTGAACGTGTCGCTTGTAGTCTCATCATCGGCCGCCACGGCAACGCCTGCGAGTGAAAAACGCACCGCAGCGCTAATCGTGCCACTGCGCTACAGCCATCTGCAGTGGCAGGGCGACGATCGGCAACCCATTACGTTCGGCGTTCCCTTACCGCAGCATGCGCTGCATAGCATCGGCACCGCACTGTTAGAACTGTCGTCCGCGGCAGAACCAATCGAACTCGAAGGCACGGTATTAGCGCGCTGGTCCGATGGTTCAATCAAGTGGCTGCTGTTGCAGGGCCTGGTAGGCACAACAGAAGCCGCCAATGGCCAGGCACGGCTGCTGTTAAACCCCTCGGCGTCAACTAGCCGCCAGCACCGTCCTGGCATGCTCGTCACGGCGGATGCAATAGAAACCGGGACGCATCGCGTCGCGGTGCCATGCGCTGATTCCGCCCCGCTGGCTTCAATCACGTCTCTGGAAACATCTTCGCACAGTCAACTGCAATTGCGTTTTCGTGATCAACGCGGGCGTCCCCGCGCGATCCGCTGGCAGCCGCCACGCTTAACGCAGTCAGGAAGTCGCACGGCCACTTTGCGGTGCTGCGGCACGATCGCACGCCTGCCTGGCCTGCAAGTACAAGTCGATTTGACCTGTTATGCGGGAACGGGACTCGTTCGTGCCGAGGTAACCTTGCATAACGCCCGGGCGGCGCGGCATCGTGGCGGGTTGTGGGATCTTGGCGATGCGGGATCGCGGCACTTTACCGAGTTATCTCTGGCAATCCTTCACCCTACGTTGGGACCATCGCGGCTGCAAATCGACGCCCATTCCAGCGTCTCGCTTGGTCCGGGCAGGCGCGGCACCTTGCAGCAACATGCCAGCGGCGGCACGCACTGGAACAGTCGTAATCATGTCGATCGCGATGGTCACGTGCCGATGCAGCGAAGCGGCTACACCTGGCACACGGATGAAGCTGCACCACTGAACGGCGCGCGATCGTCGCCAGTTCTTACAACCGCCTGCGAAGATCAAACCTTGTCGGTAGCGGTCCCTGAATTCTGGCAGCAGTTTCCCAAAGCGATTGCCGTTGATCAGCACGAAATCCAGGTGGGACTCTTTCCGGCCACGCACTATCGCCA
>JAEZGD010000680.1 GCA_023417165.1 Planctomycetota bacterium | reverse complement strand
CTCTTGCCGAGATCTTCAGCGAAGTGCGAAGCGGTCGTGCCGCTGCCGCCGTTGCCGAAGATAAAGACGAACTTCTCGCGTTCCCACGCTTGATAGATCAGGTCGGCCCACTGTTGCAGAGCCTTTTGATCGGTGCGATTGACCTCGGTGATCAGGCGTTCGAGGTAAGCAGGTTTGTCGAGCGTGGCGCCAAGCATAATTCGTCGCGAGCTAATGAGAGCCAGAGGTTGTGGTGAAGATTCGCCTTTAGGCTACGCTGTCGACGCCTGCGCGACAACACCTCGGCTGGTCGTTAAGTATCTAACTCGACGTTTTTGGGTCGATAGAAAAGCGCGACCGGCACGATCAACAGGGCGGTCATCGCAAAAATCAGGCTGCGCGGCAGTTCGGCCGACGTCACGATGATGTCGAACAGCTTGTAGAGCGGCGCGGCCATAAAAATGGCGATGAAATTCACGAGATTCATTACGCCGATCATGCGTCCTTTTTGTTTCTCTGGCGGACGCGCCTGCAAGAACACCTGAATCGGAATCGCGAACATGCCGGCCGAGACACCGAGCAGCGCAAGCACGACGAGGCTGCCACCGAAGCCCAGCAAGTGCTGCCCGCCAGGCAGATAGATTGCCAGCAAGCTTAAGCAAGCCAAGATGCCCCAGGCTCCGATCTTCGTAGCGCGAAAATCCGCCCGGCCGTGACACATTCTTCCCGCCAGGACTGCGCCGACGGCGATCCCCAGGCCAATGACCGCGGTCAGAATGCTGGTGAACAGGTCGTTAAGCCCCAGTTGCACCTTGCCTAGCGAATTCACCGCCGACATGGCCACGCCAGAGATCAGCCAGAACATGCACGAGACGCCGAGCGCCAGCAGCAGCGCGCGATCTTGCGCGAGCAAGCGGCGCATATCGGGCGGCACCCACAACGACGAAGGCTGGAAGTTGAGATTCGGTTCAGCGCGCGGCGTATGACGCACCGGTAAACAAGTCAGCGTGCCCACAACGGCAATCGCCACGCAGGCGAGCGAGCCGAGCCACATGCGCGTGGCGTCGACTTTTCCAGCCGCATCTTGATCGACAAAAAACACGCCGAGCACGCCGGCCGATGCGGTGCCGAAAATGATCGCCAAGAACGTCGTCATCAGGATGATGCCGTTCGCCCTGGGCAAATCGCTGCCGCGAAACAGTTCTGGCAAGATGCCGTACTTGCCAGGACCAAAGAACGCACTCTGGGCTCCCATCAAGAACAGCACGATCAACAGGCCTGTGTAGCCGGTCGCTCCGTACGACATAAACGCCGCCATGCCTAGCAGCATGACGACGATCTCTGCGACCTTCGACAGGACGATCACCGTGCGTTTGCTGTAGCGGTCGGAAAGATAGCCCGCGACGCCAGAGAAAAGGATGAACGGCAAGCTGAACGCCATCATGGCGTACCATTGCTCGTCATCTTTCTTGGCGGCGGCAGCGCCGACCGGAATCGCCAGCAAGAGCAACAGTTGCTTGAATAGGTTATCGTTGAACGCGCCGAGAAACTGCGTGACGGTCAGTCCCCAGAACGCCGGATCGCGGCCCAGTCGCGGCAAATGGCTGTGGTCGAGTGCGGTGGGCTTGCTGGCTTGTGCGCCGGCCGGCATTTCGTAAGGCGGCGTTGTCGCCGTTGGAAGTTCGTCGTTCACGCCAACATCCTGGGCAAAAGAAAACCGGATCCCTCGCCGAATATAGCCGGAAGTGCAAGCTGGCGACTACGCCACTGTCTTGAGCACCGGCAGGGACGAAGCAAGGCGAAAGCCGCTCAGCCATATCGCTGAGCAAGGGCAACCACCGAATCGGCCACCAGGCGATAGCTTTGCGCCGTGTAGCCCCCTCCCAGGACCATAACCGTGGGAATGCCGCGGCTGCGGAGCGATTCGACGACGAAGACGTCACGCTCGAGCACCTGAGGCGGCCGCAAATCGAGAGCCCCGTGCAGGTCGCCAGTCACGACGTCGGTGCCCGCGTTGTAGATCGCCAGGGCAGGGGGGCGAGATGCTATCACTTCGTCGATCCAGGGCGGCAGCGCCTGTTGAAGTTGCAACAAATAGCTTTCGCCGTTGGCGCCAATCGACAGCCGAATCGCCTTGTCGATGCGCACCTTCGCCAGGCGATCGTGCCGCGGATAAATCTGGGCGTTGCAGATATCGAAGATCTTGACCGTGCGGTCGCCCAGAAAGCAGGTGCAAACACCATTGCCATGGTGGGCATCGCAATCGACGTACAAAATCGTGTCGTCGGCGTTCAACCGACCGCTGGCACGCAACTGTGCGATGGCCAACGCCACATCGTTATAGACGTGGAAGCCTTCGCCGCTGGCCGGCTTGGCGTGGTGATAACCGCCGCCGAGGTTCACTGCCAAACCATGTTCGAGAGCCGCATCTGCCGCTAAGATCGTTCCCTGCGTCGCCACGCGCATCGGTTCGAGCACCAACGAGTCGAACGCATACATCGGAATCCAGGCGGTGGAAGGCGAAGCAAAGACCTTGGCCAAGTACTTTGCGGTGCCTAGCTGTTGCAGGTAGTCGTCAGCATGCACCAGTCGCAAGACTTCGTGCGAAACAGCTTCGCGCGGCTCTAACA
>JAEZGD010000545.1 GCA_023417165.1 Planctomycetota bacterium | reverse complement strand
CTAAAGGCGACTTTAGGTAGAGCGAAAGGCGGAGATGGGCTTAGCTGGCTTCCGGACCATACGGTTGGCGGTCGATTTTCGATTGCCAGGTGTGGAACGGGGCGAGCGATTCGTCGTGCAGCATTTGACGCAGGGCGAGCTGGCGTGAGGTTGTCGGTTCCAGCAGATCGCGGCGGATGAAGTCGTCGGCGAATCCAGCGTTGGCGGCATCGAGCGCGGTCGCTCCATAGATGATCGCGCCCGCCTGCGCCCAGTAGCACGCGGCCAGGCACATCGGGCAGGGCTCGCAACTGGCGTAGACAATGCTGTCGGTCAGGTGAAACGTCCCCAACCGCGCGCAGGCGTCGCGAATCGCCACCACTTCGGCATGAGCGGTGGGATCGTTGGTGGCCAGCACCTGGTTCCAGCCTCGCCCGACGATTTGGCCGTCGAGGACAATCACCGAGCCGAACGGCCCACCATCGCCACGGTGCATGCCTTCGCTCGCCAGGCGGATGGCTTCGCGTAGAAAGGTTTCATGCATGCTCGAAATTCCTCGGTTTTCGGCCCGGTATCGACGATTGGCCACGAAATCGACCGCTTACAGCGCTATCGCCACGGCCGTATGCCAGCGATTCGCTTGATTTTATTCTTTCTGCTTCGCCGTTAAAACGGCAAGGCGAATGGTCGCCAGGGGAAGGCCTGATTGCTAAAATCGCGCTTGAACTACCACCGCTTTTTCTCAGGAAGTGATCGTATGCGTATCGCCGTCGTTGGAACCGGATATGTCGGGTTGGTGACCGGCACCTGCTTGGCCGAAAGCGGCAATACGGTGGCCTGCGTCGACATCAACGAAGCCAAGATCGAAAGCCTCAAGCAAGGGCGGATTCCCATCTATGAGCCCGGCCTGAGCGAGCTCGTGGTGCGCAACGCCGCCGCCGGGCGATTGCATTTTACGACCAAGCTGGGCGAAGCGGTCAAAGGCGCGCAACTGTTGTTCCTGGCGGTCGGCACGCCGTCGGCAGATGATGGCTCGGCCGATCTAACGGCGCTGTGGGCCGTCGTGCAGCAAGTTGCTCCGCTGCTCGAGCCGCAGACGATCGTCGTCGTCAAAAGCACCGTGCCGGTCGGCACCAATGCGCAGGTCACCGCGCGGCTGAACGAACTGACCTTGCGCGAATGTCACGTTGCCAGCAATCCCGAGTTTCTGAAAGAAGGCACAGCGATCAACGACTTTCAGTTTCCCGATCGCGTCGTGGTCGGCGTGCGCAGCGAGGAGGTCGCCGAAACGCTGCACACGCTTTACAAGCCGTTCTTGCGCACCGACCATCCGTTCTTGGTGATGTCGCCTGAAAGCGCCGAGATGACGAAGTACGTGGCCAATGCGATGCTGGCGACGAAGATCAGCTTCATCAACGAGATGGCGAACCTCTGCGAACGCATGGGCGGCGACATCAACGATATTCGCCGCGGCATTGGTCACGATCAGCGCATCGGCTTTGCGTTTATGTTTCCCGGCGTCGGCTATGGCGGCAGTTGCTTCCCCAAAGACGTCCGGGCACTAGCGCAAATGGCGCGCAAGCTGGGCTGCGAGCCGCGCATGATGGCGGCGGTTGAGGAAATCAATCAGCGGCAGAAGCACGTGCTAGTCGATAAGATCGCGAACCATTTCGGCGACCAACTGAAGCACAAGACGATTGCCGTGTGGGGCCTGGCTTTCAAGCCGCGCACCGACGACATTCGCGAAGCGCCCGCGCTGGTGCTGATCGATTATCTGTTGAGCGTCGGCGCACGCGTGCAAGTGCACGATCCCGAGGCGATGGAAAACATTCGCGAGATTTATGGCGACAAGCTGGTCTATGGCCAACAGCCGTTCGACGTACTGGAAAGCGCCGACGCCTTAGCGATCAACACCGAATGGAATGAGTTTCGCAATCCAGATTTCGCCGATATGCGCCGCCGCATGCGCGGGCCGGTCATCTTCGACGGCCGTAACCTGTATGACTGCGACACAATGTGCGACAGTGGGTTTACGTATTACTCGATCGGTCGCGCGACGATTCGCCCCTAGGCCGCGCGCTACCAGCACCAGGTCCACGATTCCCAGCACGACCATTGGCACCAGCCGGTGAACGCCGACGCATCGTTCCAGCGGCGCGCGGCCCACGATGGCCGCTCGCCTGGCTCGTCGATCGCCAGTGTTGTGAACGGTTGCGCCTGCGGCTTGACTTTGGCGAGCAACGAAGCTGGCGATTCAGCCTGGCAGCGCTCGATTTTCAATACGGAAGCGGCGCACAGCGCGCGCGAAGCGAGTTCTGCGCAGTGAATGCCATCGCTATGGCCGTGGACGTGCCCTTTGATTGAATAGCGGCGGCCGATCTGCGACTCCAGCAGTTCGCGCATCGCGGTAATTTGCTCAGCAGAATAAGGCTTGTTTGGTTCAACCAGCACCGCGCGAATTTTGCGCTTCTCGCCGCGGCGCTTATTGAGCTCGCCGAGCTCGGTGCGATAGGCAGCGAAGGTCAGCTTCCGCACCTCGCCCGGCGTGGCTTCATAGACCCACGGCTGCTCTTGCTCGTGGAGGACGACGGCGACGTGCGTCGTTTCCGAACCCGTATACAGTTCGACGAACTGATTGCTGTTCTCCAAAAACAGCAAGCTACCATCGGCCATTGGCGCGGCGCCGAGCAGCAGCGCGGCCGTCAGCAATACAGCATTCACAGGCAATCTCCGTACACTCGCCCTGTTTTACTTGTAGTGCTTCGTTGCCGGGCGGGCAATCTTCGTCACTGAATTTATTGCTTCCCCCGAAATGGGCCGCTACATTGGCTGTGCTTGGCGGCAAAGCGTGATTCTGGCGAGGTGTATGATGACGGATTTAGCCGATGGCGAATCGTGCGAGATGCAGGGCTCGGGCTCTAAGCCCTATACGCTGAAAAACACAGGCGGCGTCTATTCGTGCAGTTGCCCGTCGTGGCGCAACCAGTCGATTGCGATCGAGCAACGGACATGCAAACACCTGCGAAAGCTGCGCGGTGATGCGGCCGAAGAGGAACGCATCGGCGGCGCGCTGCCGCAGAAGCCAGAGAAAAAGACCAAGCTCAATGCCGAGGGGGAAGAGGTCAGCACCGAGCCCCCACTGCTGCTGGCCGAGAGTTGGGACACTGCCGCGGATCTATCGGGTTGGGGGATGAGCGAGAAGCTCGACGGCGTGCGCGCCTATTGGGACGGACAACAGTTCCTCTCCCGCCAAGGCAATCTGTATCACGCGCCCGATTGGTTTGTCGAACAGTTGCCCAGCACACCGCTCGATGGCGAGCTGTGGATCGATCGCAAAAAGTTCCAACGCTGCGTCAGCATCGTGCGTCGGCAGGACAAAAGCGATTTGTGGAACGAAGTGAAGTTCCTGGTCTTTGACGCCCCGGCGGCCAGCGGTGGGTTTGAAGATCGCCTGGGCTTTGTGAAGGATGCGCTGGCATCGGCGCGCAGCAAGTTTGCGACGCCGCACGAACACTTACTGTGCAACAACCTCGATCATTTGCGACAGGAATTGCAGCGCATCGAAGCGCTCGGCGGCGAAGGCTTGATGCTGCGCCAGCCGGGCTCGAAGTATGCGGCCGGTCGATCGGCAAGCCTGTTGAAAGTCAAAACGTTTCACGACGCCGAAGCTACGGTCATCGGGCATCAAGCCGGCGCGGGTCGGCACAAAGGACGCCTCGGCGCGCTGCTCGTGCAACTTGCGGATGGGACTAAGTTCGCAGTTGGCACAGGCTTCAGCGATGCGCAGCGCGGCGCGCCGCCGGCCATCGGGGCGACGATCACGTTTCGCTATCAAGAACTATCTGAAGCCGGCGTGCCGCGCTTCCCCAGCTATGTCGGCGTACGCAGCGATGCGCCGGTCAGCATTGCCGCGCCGCCACCTGCGGAGCCCCGGAAGAAACAAACCGCGAAGACCACGGTGGCCCTCGCGCCTTCCCCTGTCAAGGAACCTGCCATGAGTTCGGACAACGGCAACGGCAAACGCTATTTCGAATACGAGGATGACAAGTCGAGCAAGTTCTGGGAGGTGTGGCAGGACGGCTCCGACATGACGACCCGTTGGGGACGCATTGGCACCAACGGCCAGCAGAAGACGAAGAACTTTGCCGACGAAGCCGCCGCCGCTAAGGCAGTCGCCAAGCTGATCGCCGAGAAGACGAAAGAAGGCTACGAAGAAATCGAGAGCTGACTTCCATGAGCGCCGACGAGACCTCCGAACGATCGAGCCGTTCTGGCATGACTATGGTGATCTTGTTGTTGGTCGTCGTTGGCTTGCCGCTGCTGCTGTTCCTGCCGCTGATCTTGGCCCTGGCGGAGAACTTTCTGTTTGGCACCAACGAAGTCGAAGGGCTATGCAGGGACGTGGGCATTCACGACGAATTGGGGAAGATTTACGAACCCTTGATCGATTTCTTCGATTGAAGCTACACATGCAACCTAAGACCGCTCGCCAGCGAAGCGGCTTAATCAAGGAGGTATGGGATATCTGAATGGAATGGGATGTAGGATCAGGCCATTTTTTCGCAGGGTACTTTCTGTCTGGCCGTGCGTTAAAGAAGAAGGCCGGAGAGCAAGGCCTGATTCGCTGCTACGATCATTCGGAACATCCCGCTGACTCCGCGCTGATGGGATTTGTTCCTGCACTTGCTCTCCGGCTATCTATTTTTCTAGCGAAATCAGCCCAAAAACGCCATCAAATTGTCTCGTTGGGCGTTATCTGGCTGTCTTTGGGCGGAATTGGCTTCGATTCGCATCGTACCCCCCGCTGGTGTAGATTGAGCCAGCACTCTCCTCTTCTGGCAAGGTGCGTGCAGCATTTGTCCCGCCGCAGCCACCCGAGGAGTAAGTGCCGAGAACAAGCCAGATTCCGTTGGAGGAATAAGGGCGTTTTGATACGATACAAAGTTCATCCGCCCGCCTTTTGCACGCGCTTCGTTCAAGGAGTGTCCCGCCATGCTGACGATTCTCGGCCGACCACTGCGCGGAAAGTTTTGTGATGGCCTTTCGCGGCGCGACTTCTTGCAGATCGGTGGTTTGACGATGGGCGGGCTGGCGCTGCCGCAACTACTGGCCGCCGAAGCCCACGCGGGCACGGGGCGCTCGCACAAAGCGATCATCAATGTCTTTTTGCCAGGCGGTCCGCCGCATCAAGACATGTTCGACCTGAAGCCCGACGCACCGGCCGAAATCCGCGGCGAGTTTCAGCCAATCAAGACGAACGTCCCGGGCATTGAGATCGGCGAGCTGTTCCCGAAGCTCGCCACGATGGCCGACAAGTACACGATCATTCGTTCGATCGTCGGCGCGAACGGCGCACACTACGCGCATCAGTGCATGGTTGGTCGCACCGAACAGAATCCGCCTGCGGGCGGTTGGCCTTGCATGGGGGCTTGGATCAGCAAGCTGCAGGGGCCGGTCAACAACGCGATGCCGCCGCATTTATCGCTGATGTACAAGACCGATCACACGCCCTGGGGCGATCCCGGCGAAGGTGGTTTCCTGGGGCTGTCGCACGCACCGTTTCGGCTGGTCGGCGGTCGCCAGGAAATGAAGGGGACCGACAACATGGTCCTCAAGGGCATCACGCTCGATCGCCTGCAAGATCGCAACAACTTGCTGGCGTCGCTCGATCGGTTGCGCCGCGATGTCGATACCAGCGGCGCGATGAATGGCATCGATACCTTCACGCAGCAAGCGCTCGGCATTCTCACGTCGTCGAGGCTGGCCGACGCGATCGATTTGTCGAAGGAAGATCCCAAACTGATCGAACGCTATGGCCTTGGTGATCCGAAGTTCCGCGACGACGGCGCGCCGAAGTTGACCGAGAACTTCCTGATCGCGCGCCGCCTGGTCGAAGCCGGCGCGCGTGTGGTCTCGATGAACTTCAGCCGTTGGGATTGGCACGGCGACAACTTCGGCGCTTGCAAGCAAGATTGCCCGTTGCTCGATCGCGGTGTTTCAGCGCTGGTCCAAGACCTCCACGATCGCGGCCTTG
>JAEZGD010000499.1 GCA_023417165.1 Planctomycetota bacterium | reverse complement strand
CGTCTGCATGGCCTGCAATTCTTCGAACACCTTGCCGCGCGCGGTGGTGTCGCGAGCACCGTGCTTCTCGGCCAGCTGTTCCAACAGATCGGGACGTTCGAGCACGACGCAGCCGCGTGTGTAGGTCGCTGACATTTCGCGAAAATCACGCAGGAAGGCGCTGTTGTTGAACGTCTCCTTCAGCGGGCGTTCGTCATAGATCGATTCCTTCGCCAGCTGAATGATTGGACAAGGTTCTATGTCGCCCCAGGGACTGATGTGATGCGTAAAGCCGGTCGCCGCCGGGCAAAGAGCACGGCCTTCGCCGTCGTAGTAAGCATCGACAATGATGATCGGCTTCTTGGCCCGCATTTCGACGACGAACTTGCGCACTTCGCGCTGCTGCTCGGGCGTTAGCGAAAGCTCGGGATTGGCGTCGGGACCGACGGGGCGAAAGATATGGAACCAGGTGTAAAACACGCCCATCTCGATCAGGCGATCGACCCACTTCTCGCTCACCAGGTCGAAGTTGGTTTGACAGACGCTGGTGCAAACGCCGGTCATCACTTTGTGCTTCAGGCAATTCTCTAGGCCTTCCATCGTCTGGCTGAACACGCCTGCGCGGCCGCGGCGCTCGTCGCTGATGATCTCGTTGCCCTCGACGCTGATCAGCGGCGTAACATTCCCGCAGGCGCGCATCCGCCGGGCGACTTCGTCCGTGATGAAGTGGCCGTTGGTGAAGACCTGAAAGTAGCAGTCGGGATGCTGCTCGAAGATTTGCAGCAAGTCGTGGTGCATGAACGGCTCGCCGCCGAGGATGCCAAAAAACGAATTGCCCATCGCCTTGGCTTCGGTGATCAGGCGATGCATCGCATCGACTTCGATCTTCGATTGCTTGTGCGCCACATCGACCCAACAGCCCTGGCAGCGCAGGTTGCAGCTATTGATGATCGAAACGTAGAGGAACGGTGGGAAGAACTCCCCCCGCTTCAAGCGGCTTTTATGCTTGAAGATCGACCGCGCCCCTTTAAAGCCCATATTCCACGCCAGCTTCCACACCAGGCGTTTATCGGTTTCGAGAAGCAGGCGTTTGGCCATGCGCAAATACATGGGCGGGAATCCTTCGAGGCGGGCACGCGGGCGACCGAGCAACGCTCTAGTATAGCAGCCCGGGAAAGTGGCGACAGAATCGTTACTGCTGGCGAAATTCCAGCGGCACGTCGTTTTCAGCGGTGAGCCACCACTGCCACGGGGGTGGAAAATCGCCAGGCCACAGTGCGTCGGCCTCTTTGATCGAATACTTCGTTTGTCCGGCAGCTGGTTTGCGCCCATACCGCAAATGCCATCCCACGAGGCAATCGCCTGCGTAGCGCAGTTCCAGTTCAAAGGGCCCAGCGCCGGTCAATAAGCAGTACATCGAACCACGCACGATCAGAAGGTCTGCGCCCCGTCGCTCGATCGCAGTATGAATCTGACCATCGGACGCCCGAAGGCGGTCGTCGCTGGCGGAACAGAACAAGGACTTAAGAGTGCGGCCAAGCCCCTGATCCGTTTGAAAGCTTAAGTCAATCCGCGCGCTGGTAGGTTCCTTGTTTGCGGCTTCCCGGGCAAACCTCGCGACTTCCAGCAAGCATTCCAGACTAAGTTCTAACTCTCCGCGTCGATCTTGAACGCGTGTGCGTTCCACCTCAAAGTACCACTTTGTTACAGCGCCCTGCCAAAGCGTGGGACTGTGTTCCAGATTGCCTGCTTCGTCTTGGCGACCGTATCGGAACGCATGCATCGAAAGCACGCCATTTGCCGTGCGCAGCACGGCCTGGAACGGTGCGACTCCCCATTTGGCATCGTCGTCCAGCCAACACACTCCACCGTCAATAATTAGGTGGTTAGGAGAGACGATCGTGACGTGGAACTGATCCAGGCCATCGAACACGGGAAGTTCCGAGGAGGTGATCAGCGATTCGAGCTCTTCGCCAAGGACTTTGTGAGCGGATGCCACCTCAGGCGGCATTTCCCAGGGTTTTGGCCACGGCGCGGCGGCACAGCGAAGATACTCTCGCGCCGCCTGGGCGACGCGATGTTCAAAGAGAAGAGAACGATTGGCGAAGGCAGGCCCCTGTGATTGAGGGTGGGGTGGAGGAGATTAGTCTATCGCGCGAACGCCCTTGTGGCGAGAGTTTCTCGACAGTGCTGGACCGCTCGCGTAGACTTAACCCGTTGTTTCCTGCCAGCTTGCCCGCCTTGCAGCCGTGTGATTCGCGCGGCCGATTGTTATGGTCGATCCAGACCGCTTGGTTGCCGCTTACGAGACGGCGCGCGTCGACTTGCTCGACGAACGCGTCCGCGCGGGCCATTGGGTGGGCGAGCTTTCGACTTCCGCGCTGTCGACCGCCACAGCGGTGAGTGCGCTGAGCATTGTGCGACGCGAAGCTGCTAAAGCTGGCGCGAACACCGCGCAGCTCACTGCACTGTTTGGCTCGCCAGAACGCTTGAGCGGACTGATTGCTGGCGGCGTGCGCTACTTGGCGACGCATCAGAATGCTGACGGCGGTTGGGGCGACACCGAACTGAGCTATTCCAACATTGCCACCACGATGTTAGGCGTAGCGGCGCTGCATTTGGCGGGCGTCGCCACCGAATACAAGACAATCATTGAGCGCGCGAACGCTTATATTGACGCTCAAGGCGGGCTGGCGGGACTGCGAAAACGTTATGGCGCGGACAAGACCTTTGCGGTGCCGATCCTGACGAACTATGCGCTGGCGGGGTTGGTGGATTGGAAGGTCGTCTCTCCCCTGCCCTTTGAGTTGGCCTGCGTACCGCAATCGTTCTATCGCTTTGTGCGGATGCCGGTGGTGAGTTATGCGATTCCCGCGCTGGTGGCCATCGGTCAGGCGAGACACGTTCATCGCCCATCGTGGAATCCATTGCTGCGCGGCCTGCGTGCTTCTGCGGTGCAACCCAGTTTGCAAGTCTTGCGTCGCATGCAGCCGGATAGTGGCGGCTACTTAGAGGCAGTGCCGCTGACCAGCTTTGTCGTGATGAGTTTGGCCGCTTCTGGGCGTGCGCTGCATGAAGTGACTCGCCACGGCGTGCGGTTCCTGATCGATTCGGTGCGACGCGATGGCAGTTGGCCGATTGATACCAACCTGGCGACGTGGAATACCACCTTGGCGATTAATGCCTTGGCGGCCAGTGGCGAAGACGTCGCGCAACTCGATTGCTTGGAATGGGTGTTGAGCTGTCAGCATCGCGAGCGTCATCCGTTTACCGGCGCCGAGCCTGGCGGTTGGGGCTGGAGTGATCTCAGCGGCGCGGTTCCCGATGCCGACGATACGCCGAGCGCGCTATTGGCGCTGGCGGCGTTTCGCGATGCACCGTCGTCGCCTCGCTCGCACTTGCCTTATCTCGAAGAGGCGGCCAAAGCGGGGTGCCGTTGGCTGCTAGGACTGCAAAACCGCGATGGCGGCTGGCCGACGTTCTGCCGCGGTTGGGGACGCTTGCCCTTCGATCGTAGCGGGGCGGATCTGACCGCGCATGCGCTGCGGGCGCTACTGGCCTGGCAGGTCTATTTGCCGGAGGCGCGTTTTCGCAATGCGGTATCGGCGGGCTTTCGCTTTTTGGAACGTCGGCAGCACGCGGATGGCTCGTGGATTCCCTTGTGGTTCGGTAATCAGGATCACCCGCAAGAGGAGAACCCGATCTACGGAACCGCTAAAGTCCTGCTGGCTTATCGAGACTTCCAGCGATTAGAATCGAAGCCTGCGGAACTTGGGGCTGCGTGGCTGGTTAAAAATCAACGGGCCGACGGGGCCTGGGGAAGCGGCGCGCGAGTGTCCAATAATGACACAAGTCCCGCAGACGCCGCCGCGACAGGCAGCATTGAAGAGACGGCATTAGCGCTAGAGGCCTTGTTGCCACTGACGACCAACGCCCAAGCGCAAGTTGCTGTGGCGAAAGGACTTCAGTGGCTGGTTCGGGGGGTAGAAACGGACCAGCACCGAAAAAGCTCGCCGATTGGATTCTACTTCGCTAAGCTGTGGTATTATGAGACACTCTACCCGCTGACCTTTACGGTTTCCGCGCTCGGCCAGGCTGTCGAGCGATACGTTCCCCACCCGCAACGGAAATCGCAGCTCACCCCCGAGCAACTCCGCCACGACTAGAGACACACCAGCGCGAGGGTTTGACTTTTGGCCAGTGCATCCACGTCGCAACAAACGTCGGACTCCGAAGGGACGCCCGTCGAGGGGCGCAAATCGCGCCGGCGGCAGACATCTCACTTGAAGGTGGTTCCTGAGCCTCGCGAACTGCGCGAGTCCCTCCGCCAAGAGTTTGCCAAGATCGCCGCGAGTTTAGACAAATCACGCCCGCTGTCGAAAGACGAGATGGAGCAAGTTTGTCGCCAGATGTTAACCGCAGGTGGACATCCCGAGGGCTTTCTCGGCTGGGCGATGGTGGTCTTGGCGACCGAGTTCTGGCGCGATCAAGTCGCGTCGATTCCACCGTCGCGACGACTGTTCTTGCTGCCTCACTGTTTGAAGCACGCCGAAGGCTGCCCTGCTGACTATGACGAGTTTGGTCTCGATTGCCGCAAGTGCGGCGCGTGCAGCATTGCCGACTTTCGGACGATGGCCGAAGACCTGGGCTATAAGGTGCTGGTCGCCGAAGGCTCGCCGATTGTGCTCAAGATTATTGTCGGCGGGCATGTCGATGCGATCACCGGTGTCGCCTGCTTGAACGTGCTCGAAAAGGCGATCGACAAGATTCTGCTGGCTGGCATTCCTTGCATGGCGGTGCCGCTGCTATCAAGCGATTGTCGCAACACCTCGGTCGACCAAGAGTGGGTGCTGGACATGATCAATGTGCAGCCCAAAGCCGAAACGCCGAAGTCGCGCACGTATGTGCATTTGATGCGAACCGCGGCGCAGATGTTCGAGCCCGAAGCGCTCGACCAATTGGTGCCCCGGATGCGCGGTGGCCCGCGCTTGGCCGAAGTCAATGGCCAAGGATTGGGCGCGATCGATCCAATCGCGGGGACCGAAGCCCTCGCTTATGACTTTTTAAGCCGCGGCGGCAAGCATTCGCGTCCGTTCATTACACTGGCGGTGCACGATGCCCTGACAGGTGGCAACTCGACCGACGGCGCCACCGGCGCGGAGAGCGTCGCCAACATTCCGGACGCTGTCAAGCGCGCGGCGATGTCGATCGAGACCTTTCACAAGGCCTCGCTCGTTCACGACGACATCGAAGACGACGATCAATATCGTTACGGCGCCGAGACCATCCATCGCAAATACGGCATTCCGACTGCGATCAATGTGGGCGACTACATGATCGGGCTCGGCTATCGCCTGGTCAGCCGCGAGGCGAAAACGCTTGGCGCGGAAGTCGCGGCCGACGTGCTCGACATCCTGGCCGACGCGCATATCAAGCTTTCGGAAGGCCAAGGCGCGGAACTACTGTGGCGCGATTCGCTGGATAAGCGGCTCAAGCCGCTCGATGCGCTGAAGATCTATGCGCTCAAGACTTCGCCTGCGTTTGAGGCGGCGCTGTTCACCGGCGTGCGCTTGGCGCAACCGATTGGCGAGTATGCCGAGCCGCTGAAGCTGTTTGCGCGTAACTTGGGAGTCGCCTTTCAGATCCTTAACGATCTGAACGACTGGCAAGGCGATGATCACAACAAGCTCAAGGCGGGCCTCGATACGATTGGCGGTCGGCCGACGGTGCTGTGGGCGCTGGCCCTCGAAGCGCTGAAGCCAGCGCAGCAAGAAGAGCTGCTGCACCTGGTGAGCAACGACACTCGCCCTGTCGAGTTCCGTGTGCAACGTGTGCGACAACTGTATTACGAAGCGCAGGTGTTCGAGAAAGCCGACAAGCTGATCGAAAAGCACCAACAGCGCGCGGAAGCCATCGCGGACGAAATCCAGCCAGAAGAGTTGCGTCGCCTGCTGTATTATTTGATTGATACCGTGCTGGAACGGAGCGAACCGCACGCCCCTTCGATCGTGATTCCCACCCTCACGCGCGAGGCGCTGCTGCCGATCACGGGCGGAACGCAGCTTTCCTAGATGGAGCCCTGCTCTGTCGGTCAATTCATCTTGCCACGGGATGGAGCCTGGCTCTGTCCGACGAACCATGACGAATCCCACGCCAAGTATCCGACCCGATTTGCCGACATTGGCGGGGTTGTTCTATACCTATCCGCAAGACATCGGTGAGTTTCATGAGGTGAGCGCGGACGAGATGCCGCCGGCCTATCGCCAACTGCTGGCCCACGAAGGGCACATGACCGAGACGGTCGAAGCCTTTTATGGCGGGCCGGTCGATGTCGAGGTCATCGCCAAGCACATCACCAGCACGCACTATGCGCGCAAGATTCTGTTGCGGCGGCAGAACGATCGCAAGGTCGTGCAGTTCGGTATTGTACGCTTGACGTTTGAGTATCTTAGTCCCGAAGTGCGTGCAGAGATTGAGAGCGAAAAGATCCCCCTCGGGCGAGTGCTTATCAATCACAATGTGATGCGCGAGGTGCAACTCTTTGCGCTCTGGCAACTCTATCCAGGGCCGGACCTGCGCAAGCTGTTTAATCTAGAGAAGCCTGACGAAGTCTATGGGCGAACGGCTCTGATCTATTGCAATGGCGAGCCAGCAGTAGAGCTCTTGGAAATTGTGTCGCCTGTTTGACTTTTTTGTGACAATCTGCACGATTTGGGCGTAACGACTGTTGCCTGACGGCGATGGTTAATTGCCTGCCAAGTATTCCCGCCTGTGTCTGCGCTTGGGACTCCGTTCTGGAT